>NZ_FMDK01000356.1 GCF_900091995.1 Streptomyces sp. MnatMP-M17 | reverse complement strand
ACGGTACGTCAGCGGCGACCGCCGGCCAGGGCGTCAGGACCCGTCGGCGGGGCCCGTCAGTAAGGGCCGTTCACATTGTCGATCGAGCCGTACCGGTCGGCCGCGTAGTTGCACGCGGCGGTGATGTTGGCGACCGGGTCGAAGCTGTCCATGGACGTACCGGGCACGTGGTAGGCCTGGAAGGTCGGGTCGATGACCTGGAGCAGGCCCTTGGACGGCGTGCCGGCCGCGGCGTTGGAGTCCCAGTTGTTGATGGCCGACGGATTGCCGGAGGACTCGCGCATGATGTTCCGGTAGATACCGTCGTAGCTGCCGGGAATTCCGTTGGCGGCCATGACGTCCAGCGATTCCTTGATCCAGCCGTCCAGATCGTCGGTGTAGGTCTTGGCGGCCGGCTCGGTGACGGTACCGCTCGTATCGGCCGACGCATCCCCGGTGGGCGCGTTCTCGGTAGTCGCGTTCTCGGTGGGCGCGGTGACGTTCTCCACGGTCGCCGTCGCGTCCTCGGCGGTCGCTGTGGCGGTTTCCTCGACCGCGGCGGTGACCGTCGTGTCGGGCGCGGCACTCTCACCGAGAGTCAGTTCAAGGCCTGGGCGGATCAGGGCCGGGTTGCCGCCGATGACGTCGCGGTTGTCCTCGTACAGCTTCTTCCAGCCGCCGCTGACGGAGTGCGCGGCGGCGATCTTGGAGAGCGAGTCACCCGCGACGACGGAGTAGGTCGCCGGGCTGTCCTGCTGTGTCGCGGCGACGGGCGACGACGCCGCCTCGGCGGTGGTCGCGGTGATGAACGGGAGCGCGAGTACGGCGCCGCCCGTGCCCACGACCGCGAGGCCTCGGGCGAACGGGCTGGTTCTGGGACGGCGGTGCTTGGCCTGTGCGGGCATGACGAATTCCTCTCCGTCGCCTGCGAGGTGAGCTGTCGGGTTCGGGCTGGAGCTGCCCGGCCGCGGTATGAGCGGCTTCACCCCAAGCCGGTCCGGATGACGGAACGGCGCCTTACCTGGGTCCCCCGCTCCTGCCGTGTGTGAGTGGGTTTCGGTTTCCGGACAGCGGCAGGATTCGGCGGTCCGCCCGGATTGACGTGAACGTAGGCGGAACGTCCGGAGAAAAACAAGACCTGAATTCACCACACGATCCGAAAGGTGAATCCAGAGAGGAATGATCCGGTTACACAGAAGGCCTACGAGAACTCAACTCTCGTTCCCTGCGAGCGAAATGGACGAGACGGCGGCAACCACGGCCCACGGATGATGTGACGTACATCATGGACTCTGCCGGAATTAATGACACCACAACACGGCACAGACAGGAGCAAATTATGCGAATGTCACCCAAATGCATCACAGGAGAAATACGGGCAAATCGCCTACATAACCACTTCTCGGAGCAGGCGCGATAGATTCCCGCGACTCCGTCAATTCGGCGGAGGCCTCATCTATTCCTCCTTCGCGCGACGGCATTCCGTTCGGGTTACGGGGAAATCGTCGGCCCGACGAAGGAGCCGCGCCGCGGGCACCGCCATTCGCCTGCCGCGCCGGATCCCGACTGTGATCCGCGGTCGTCGGGGAAGGAGAGCGCGTACCGATAACAATGCTCGTATCGTTGACGTTTCGATGTCTGGCGTTGCGGCGTCCCGTGTGTCGCGTCCCGCGTCCGGCCCAGACGATCAGGAGGAGGTCATGCGGCGGTGAGAGCAGCGGTGTTCCGCTCGTACGGCGAGGATCTGGTGGTGGAGGACCGGCCGGTACCGGCCTGCCCGCCCGACGGAGTCGTCGTCCGCGTACAGGCGACAGGCGTCTGCCGGTCCGACTGGCACGCCTGGCAAGGGCACGATCCGGTCCCTCTGCCGCACATCCCGGGCCATGAGTTCGCCGGTGTGGTGGCCCGCGTCGGCGAGCAGGTGGGCCGGTGGGCCGTCGGTGACCGCGTCACCGTGCCGTTCGTCATCGGATGCGGTCGCTGCGAGGTGTGTCTGTCGGGAGATCCTCAGGTCTGCCCGGGCCAGAGCCAGCCCGGCTTCACCTATGACGGCTCGTTCGCCGAGTATGTGGCTGTGCCCGCGGCCGAGTTCAACCTCGTCCGGCTGCCCGACGCCCTGTCGTTCGCCGCCGCTGCCGCGCTCGGATGCCGCTTCGCCACGGCCTTCCGGGCGATTGTGGCCCATGGCCGGGTCCGGCGCGACGAGTGGGTCGCCGTTCTCGGCTGCGGAGGCGTGGGGCTGTCCGCGGTGACGATCGCGTCGGCACTCGGCGCGCAGGTCATCGCGGTCGATGTCAGCGATGCGGCGCTGGACCGCGCGCGGAGCATGGGCGCGCGGCACACTCTGCTCACGGATTCGGACATGGACCCGGACGCGGTCGCGAAGGCCGTGCACAAGCTCACCGGCGAGGGCGCACACCTCACCGTGGACGCCTACGGCTCCGCGTCGAACGTCATGGCGTGCCTGCGGTCCCTGCGGCGACGCGGCCGGCACGTCCAGATCGGTCTGCTGCTGGGAGCGGACGCGGCGTGCGCGGTGCCCATGGACCGGATCCTGGCCTGGGAGATCGAGATCCACGGCTCGCACGGGATCGCCGCCGCCGACTACCCGGACCTGTTCCGGCTGCTGGACGAGCACGACATCGACCTGGCACGGCTCATCGGCCGGACGATCTCGCTGGATCAGGCCGGCGCCGCTCTGCGCCGTATGAGCGGTGGCTCCGAACCGGGAATCACGGTGATATCGATGCCCGACACACCGTAACGAACACACGTACCACCCGGCTCCTGGGGCCGCACGCCGAAAGCCGCATGCCGGAAACAAGTCCGCTCCCGACTCTTGCCCAGGCTTCTGGTCCGTCTTAGTGTGACGCTCACGTAAACACTATCGAATCGATTCGACTAATCGATTCGACACCGACGGACGAAGGGGCGGCGTGGCCACCATCAAGGACGTGGCGCAGCGGGCCGGTGTCGCTCCGAGCACCGTCTCGTACGTACTGAGCGGCACCCGGAAGATCTCCGAGGAGACCCGGATCGCCGTCCATGCCGCTGTCGAGGAGCTGGGTTACCACCCGCGCGCCAGCGCCCGCACGCTGCGCAGCGCCCGCAGCCAGGTCCTGGCACTCGCCGTGCCCCGGGTGCCCGGAAAGTACCGGGGCGCGGACGGTACGTTCGCCATCGACATCAGCGACGCGGCACGCGGCCACGGCTACGACGTCGTACTGATCACCGATCTGGACGGTGTGGCGGCCATGCGCCGTGTCGCCGGCAGCGGAATGGCCGACGCGGCCGTGCTGATGGCCGTGGAGGAGCGGGATCCGCGCGCCGCCGCCCTCCGTGAGATGGAGTTTCCGGCCGCGCTGCTGGGCCGTAGTGAGGACGCGCCAGGTCTTCCATGGGTCGATCTCGACTGGGAGGCCTCCGTGGCCCTGGCGCTACGGGAGACCGTGGCGGGCGGGCACCGCCACATCGTCTTCCTGTCGTCCGCCGAGCACGAGATCGCCTCCCGGCGCGGTTACGCGCTGCACGGTCTGGCCGGTGCCCGGCTGACGGCCCGCGAGAGCACGGCCGACATCCGGATCGTCCCTTCCAGCGGCGAGCCCGAGCAGCTGAGCCGCACGCTGCGCGAGGTCCTGGTTGCCCGGCCCGCTCCCACCGCGCTCGTAATCCAGCACCTGATCCTGCTGCCGCATCTGCTGGACGAGATCGCCGCCGCCGGGCTGCGCGTGCCCGAGGATCTGGCCGTCGTCCTCGTCGGCAGCTTCCCGGAGGATCTGGGCGGCCGGCTGCTGCCCCGTATCGAACTTCCCGTGACGGAGATGTCCGCCGCCGTGGTCCGTCTCGCTCTCGGTGCCATGGGCGCGGACGCCTCCGCTCCGTCGGGAGAACACCCACCGCACCGGCTGATCACTCCCCGGATGGCGACCGGAAGCGTGATCCGTCCTCCTTCGGAGCCGTCCTCGTGATCGGAGAACCATCACCATGCAACACCCAAGGCGTATACGGATGACCGCGACCGCGACCGCCGCCCTCGTCCCAGTGGCACTGGGTCTGACGGGATGCGCCGCCACCCCGGACCCGGGCACCGTCACCGTGCTCAACTCGGCCACCGACGCGGCCGAGCACGACGCGAACCAGAAGTTCTTCGACCGCTGCGCGAAGCCGCTGGGTCTGAAAGTCGAGCAGATCAGCGTGCCCGCGGACACGGTCGCCTCGAAAGCCTTGCGGATGGCCTCCTCGGACTCGCTGACCGACATCCTGGAGCTCGACGGCTCGGAGCTGCCTCAGTTCGCGCAGACCGGCGGACTGCGTCCGCTGGACGAGGTGGGCCTGGACTCCTCCGGTTTCTCCGCCAGTGCCACCTCGCTGGGCAGCTACGACGGAACGCAGTACGCGGTGGCGCGCTCGGTGAACTCCCTGGCGCTGCTCTACAACAAGGACATACTCCGTGAGGCGGGTGTCGAACCGCCCACCACTTGGGCGGAGTTGCGTGAGACGGCGAAGAAGCTGACATCGGGGAACACCTACGGCATGGCCTTCAGCGCCAGCCCGAACGCTGACGGCGTCTACCAGTTCCTGCCGTTCTTCTGGTCGGGCGGCGGTGATGAGGCGCGGCTGGACAACGGCAAGGGCGAGGCCGCCCTGACGCTGTGGAAGGACCTGCTCAGCGACAGATCCGTATCGAAATCGGTCGTCAACTGGAACCAGCAGGACGTGAACGACCAGTTCGTGGCCGGCCGCGCCGCCATGATGATCAACGGTCCATGGCAGGTGCCGGTGCTCAGCGCGCAGGACGAGGTCGACTGGGCCGTCGCCACCATCCCGGTTCCCGAGGCCGGGCAGGAGGCGGTCGCGCCGATCGGCGGAACGGTGATGGCCGTACCGAAGAGCGACGACAGCGGGCGCGAGAGAAACGCGGGCAAGATCCTCGCCTGCCTCAACAGCGAGCAGAACCAGCTCGCCTGGGGCGAGTCGGTGAACAACGTCCCCACCAGGGCGTCCGCCGCGAAGTCGTACGCCGAGAAGCACCCCGAGCTGGCACCGTTCGTCGATCTGGTCGCCACGGCACGCTCCCGTACCGCCCAGGTCGGCACCCGCTGGCCGGTGGTCAACGACGCGCTCGCCGGCGCCTTCCAGTCGGTGCTGACCGGCGGCGCCGGAGCGGAGCAGGCCCTGAAGAACGCCCAGCGGCAGGCATCGGCCGGGGAGAAGTGAGGACACCATGAGTACCGCCGTCTCCTCCGCCGCCGCGCCGGCGAAGACCGTCGCTCCCGTACCCACCGGGCCGCGTCGCAGCCGCTATTCGATGCTGCGCTGGCTCTTCGTCCTGCCCGCGCTCGTCTATATGGCCTTGTTCTTCGGCTATCCGCTGGTGCGCAACGTCGTCATGAGCTTCCAGCAATACACGCCCACGACGTACTTCACCGGCGAGGCGCCTTTCAACGGGCTGGACAACTGGCGTGCCGTCTTCTCCGACGAGCTGTTCGCCGACTCGCTGTGGCACACCGCGGTGTTCACCGTCGGCTCGCTGGCGGGCCAGTTCACCATCGGTCTGGCGCTGGCCGTCTTCTTCTCCCGCCGCTTCCGGCTCTCGGGCACCGTCCGAGCGGTTCTGCTGCTGCCCTGGCTGGTTCCCATGGTGGTGTCCGCCGTCGTCTGGCGACGCGTGCTCGACGAGGATCACGGCATCCTCAACACCGCGCTTCAGGCCGTCGGACTGGCCGACGGCGGCGTGCCGTGGCTGAGCAGCCCCAGCGTGGCGCTGCTCTCGGCGATCCTGGTCAACATCTGGATCGGTATCCCGTTCAACATGGTGATCCTCTACGGCGGACTCCAGGAGATCCCGCGCCAGCTCTACGAGGCGGCGGCGCTGGACGGCGCGAGCCCGTGGCGCGCGTTCCGCAGTATCACGCTGCCGCTGCTGCGGCCGGTGATCACCGTGGTGCTGGTGCTCGGCTTCATGTCCACGGTGAAGATCCTCGATCTGATCCTGGCGCTCACCTCGGGCGGTCCCGCCGACTCCACCCAGACCCTGGGCACCGTCACGTACCAGCTCTCCTTCCTCCAGCTCGACTTCGGTCAGGGCGCGGTCGTCGGCAATGTCCTCATCCTCATCAGCGCGGTCTTCGCCGTGCTCTATCTGCGGGCCAACCGAGCCGACTTCGGAACGGGGAAGTGATACCGATGAAGCGGTTCTCGTCTCTGCGCGGCGCCTGGAACACCACGGCCGCGCTGCTCATCCTGGTCGTTCTGCTGTTCCCGGTGTACTGGATGCTCAACACCGCGCTCCAGCCGGACACGAGCATCACGGCCACCAACTGGTTCCCGTCCTCGGTCGACCTGTCCAACTTCGACGCGGCGGTCAGCAGCCAGGGCAAGTCCCTGCTGACCAGCCTTGTCGTCGCGCTCGGTGCGGTCGTGGTCTGTCTGGCGCTGGCCGCGCCCGCCGCGTACGGGCTCGCGCAGTTCGGGCTGCGAGGCGGCCAGAGCATCGTATTCACCACGCTGATCACGCAGATGGTGCCGGGCATCGTGATCGCCAACGCCCTGTACAGCGCGTACGCGCAACTCGGGCTCGTCAACTCCTATCTGGGGCTGATCCTCGCCGACGCGTCGCTGGGCCTGCCGTTCTCGATCGTGCTGCTGCGCGCGTTCATGGTGTCCGTGCCCGGTGAGGTGATCGAGGCCGCGCTCGTCGACGGCGCGAACCGCTTCACGGCCTTCGTACGCATCGTGCTTCCGATGAGCCGCAACGCGCTGATCACCGCGGGCCTGTTCACGTTCCTGTTCGCCTGGTCGGACTTCATGTTCGCCCTGACTCTCAACACCACCGACGACGTCAAGCCGATCACGCTCGGCATCTACCAGTTCGTCGGAGCCCATGTCAGCGACTGGGGCGCCGTGATGGCCACCGCCGTGCTGTCGGCCGTACCCGCGGCGATCCTGCTCGTCCTCGCGCAGAAGTACATCGCCGCCGGTATCTCCGGCGGCTCCATCAAGTAGTCCAAGAAGGCATCCCACCCTGATGAGTTCCACCGATGACCACCGGGTGCCCAGCGCCCCGGCCAGTACCGTCCCCGACGCCTCCGGATTCCCTCGATTCCCTCGATTCCCGAGCGGTTTCCTCTTCGGAGCCGCCACCGCGAGCTACCAGATCGAGGGCGCACACGATGTGGGCGGGCGCACACCGTCCATCTGGGACACCTACTGCCGTGAGCCCGGCCGCGTCGCCGACGGCGCCACCGGCGACATCGCCTGCGACCACTACCACCGCTACCGCGAGGATGTCGCCCTGCTCCGCGGCCTGGGTGTCGACAGCTACCGCTTCTCGATCGCCTGGCCACGTGTCCAGCCGGACGGCACGGGCCCGGGCAATCCCGAAGGGCTCGACTTCTATGACCGGCTGGTGGACGAGCTGCTGGCGGCCGGCATCTCGCCCGCCGCGACTCTCTACCACTGGGATCTGCCGCAGGCCCTGGAGGACCGCGGCGGCTGGCGGGTCCGCGAGACCGCGGAGCGGTTCGCCGACTACACCCGGCTCGCCGTCGAGCGGCTCGGCGACCGGGTGGGCCGCTGGATCACGCTCAACGAGCCGTTCTGCAGCGCCTTCGTCGGCTACGCCTCAGGCAGTCATGCGCCCGGCGCCCGGGAGGGCCGTGGCGCGCTCGCCGCCGCCCACCATCTGCTGGTGGGCCATGGGCTGGCCGTCCGCGCCCTTCGCGAGGCGGGCGCCACAGACGTCGGCATCACGCTCAATCCCGATGTGCTGGTGCCCGCCACGGACAGCGAGGCCGACCTGGCCGCGGTGCGGCGCGCGGAGACCATGCACAACGACATCTGGCTGGAACCTCTGCTGGCGGGCCGCTACCCGGCGCACGAGGAGGAGACCTGGGGCGAACTGGCGGACAGCACCTGTCGGCGCGACGGTGATCTGGCCCTCGTACAGGCGCCGTTGGACTTCATCGGCATCAACTACTACCGGCCGATCACCATCTCCGCCGTTCCTCACCGGGACCCGGACCCGGCCACCCGCACCGCCGTGGACATCCGCGCCGAGGAGTCATGGCGCGAGGACGTGCGCCGTACCACGATGGGCTGGCCCGTCGTCCCGAGTGCCTTCACCGATCTGCTGGTCGGACTGCACCGGCGCTATCCGGCCCTGCCACCGCTGCTGATCACCGAGAACGGCTCGTCCGAGGAGGATGTGGCCGACACCGACGGCCTGGTCCACGACACCGACCGGGTGGCCTATCTGCGCGACCATCTCGCGGCGCTCGCCGACGCCATGGACCAGGGCGTGGACGTACGCGGCTACTACCTCTGGTCGCTGCTGGACAATTTCGAGTGGGCCCGCGGCTACAGCAAGCGCTTCGGCATCGTACGGGTCGACTACGACACTCTGGAACGCGTCCCGAAGGACAGCTACCGCTGGTACCGGGACCTGATCGCCGACCACCGCGACCGCGGCCGAACCACCGGGCGAACCACCGGGCAGGAGCAGCACCGATGAAGTTCACCGACGGCTACTGGCTCATGCGCGACGGTGTGAAGGCCTCGTTCGCCGCCGAGATCGCCGAAACCCGCGTCGAGGACGGCCGCCTCACCTTCTATGCGCCCGTACGGCATGTCGAGAGCAGAGGCCACACTCTCAACGGCCCTCTGCTGACCGTCGAGTGCTGGTCACCCGCCGAAGGCGTGATCGGCGTCCGCTCCAGCCATCACACGGGCGGCATCGGCCACGGCCCGCACTTCACGCTCACCACCGATCCGGACCACACGCCCGAGATCACTCAGGACGGCTCGACGGTGGAGCTGACCAGCGGCGCGCTGTCCCTGCGGGTGGACACCGACGCGCCGTGGCGGCTGGACTTCAGCGCCGACGGCAGGCCGCTGACCTCGGCGGGCAGGCGCGGCACGGGCTTCGCCACCACCGGCGACGGGCAGCACTACTCCCTGGGCCGGCTGTCCCTGGGGATCGGCGAACTGGTCTACGGACTCGGGGAGCGCTTCACTCCCTTCGTCAAGAACGGCCAGACGGTCGACATCTGGCAGGCCGACGGCGGCACCTCCAGCGAGCAGGCGTACAAGAATGTGCCCTTCCATCTGACCAACCGCGGCTACGGCGTCTTCGTCAACCACCCGGGCCGGGTCAGCTACGAGATCGGCTCCGAGTCCGTCGGCCAGGTGCAGTTCAGCGTCCGTGACCAGTCCGTCGAGTACTTCATCATCCACGGGCCGACGCCCAAGGAGATCCTCGACCGCTACACCGCGCTGACCGGCCGGCCGGCCCTGCCGCCGGCCTGGTCGCTGGGGCTCTGGCTGTCGACGTCCTTCACCACCTCCTACGACGAGGAGACGGTGAACCGGTTCATCAGCGGCATGGCCGAACGCGACATCCCTCTCGGAGTGTTCCACTTCGACTGCTTCTGGATGCGCCAGTACCAGTGGTGCGACTTCACCTGGGATCCCGAGGTCTTTCCCGATCCGGACGGGATGCTGCGCAGGCTGAAGGAGCAGGACCTGCGGATCTCGGTATGGATCAACCCGTACATCGCACAGAAGTCACCGCTGTTCGAGGAGGCCCGCGCGCAGGGATTCCTCGTACGCAAGGCCAACGGCGACATCTGGCAGTGGGATCTGTGGCAGGCCGGCATGGGCCTGGTGGACTTCACCCATCCCGGTGCCAGGGCCTGGTACGCGCAGAAGCTGCGCGCCCTCACACGACAGGGCGTGGACTGCTTCAAGACGGATTTCGGCGAGCGGATCCCGACCGATGTGGTCTGGTACGACGGCTCGGATCCGGAGCGGATGCACAACTACTACACGCAGCTCTACAACGAGACCGTCTTCCAGGTGCTGACCGAGGAGCGCGGCGAGAACGAGGCCGTGCTCTTCGCCCGGTCCGCCACGGCGGGCGGCCAGCAGTTCCCGGTGCACTGGGGCGGTGACTGCGAGTCCACCTTCAGCGCGATGGCCGAGTCGCTGCGCGGCGGGCTGTCTCTCGGACTGTCCGGCTTCGGCTTCTGGAGCCATGACATCGGAGGCTTCGAGGGCACGCCCACACCAGCCGTGTTCAAACGCTGGGCCCAGTTCGGCCTGCTCTCCTCGCACAGCAGGCTGCACGGCAGCAAGTCCTACCGTGTGCCCTGGGACTACGACGAGGAAGCCGTCGCGGTCACCCGCGACTTCACGCGGCTCAAGCACCGGCTCATGCCCTACCTCTACGAGGCGTCCCGCCAAGCGGCCCGCCGAGGCACTCCGGTCATGCGCGCCATGGTGCTGGAATTCCCCGACGATCCGTCGTGCCACACCCTGGACCGGCAGTACATGCTCGGCGGCGACCTTCTCGTCGCGCCGGTCTTCACCGAGGACGGCTCGGTGGAGTACTACCTGCCCGAAGGCACCTGGACCCACATCCTCACCGGCGAGCAGGTACAGGGTCCTGCCTGGCGGCGCGAAACCTACGGCTTCGACAGCCTCCCCTTGTTCGCCCGCCCAGGCTCCGTCATCCCCTTCGGCAACAGCACCGCCGGCGCCGTGTACGACTGGGCCGACGGCATCACCCTACGAATCCACGCCCTGCCCGACGGCGCCCGCGTGACCACGCAGATCCCGGCCCCCGACGGCTCCACCGCCGCGATCTTCCACACCCACCGCGACGGCGACGTACTGACCGTAGAAGCCGAAGGCGCCCCCGGCCCCTGGCACATCCTGCTACCGCCGACCCCGGCCGAGCTCGCAGAAGGCACCCCGCAACTGACCGCCGCCCCGGGAACGACCTCCCTGACGACCCGGCTCAGCTGACCGCCCACTCACGACTGCATATCGAGCCAAGGCGGCCGGGGCGCTCGGGGGCGCTCCGGTCGCCCTGCGGGAGAAACCGCAGGTCGACGACTCCTGGCCCGAGGTCCCGATCGACGCCGTACCCGGGCGGCTCCTCAAGGGCGGCAACGCCCCGTACGGCGACGGGCAACCGCCACTGTCAGTGCCCTGGTGCAGACTGGCCGGCACGGGAGGGCACTCGACCCGTCGCGTACCGAGCGATGAGTTTTCCCGGCCCGGAGAGTCTCACACTGTCGTCGACAACACAGGAGGAACACGTGGCTCAACTACTGCGGGTGCAGAACTTCTGCATCTCAAGTGACGGAATCGGTGCCGGCGAGGATCAGACCTTCGAGCGGCCGTTCGGCTACGACCATCACGAGAGGCTGTTCGCCTGGGCCGGCGCCACGGCGAGCTGGCCCAGGCGCACCGATCCCGGAGGGAGCCGGGGCCTCGACGACTACATCACGCGGGACTACGCCCGCAACATCGGCGCCGAAATCATGGGCCGCAACAAGTTCGGTCCCCAGCGCGGGCCCTGGAACGACCATGAGTGGCGCGGCTGGTGGGGGGACGAGCCCCCGTTCCGCACCCCGGTGTTCGTCATGACACACCACAAGCGTCCATCGTTCACGCTCTCCGACACCACGTTCCACTTCGTCGACGGTGACCCGGCCACGATCCTCGATCAGGCGCGGGAAGCGGCGCAGGGCAAGGACGTCCGGCTCGGAGGCGGGGTCACCGTCATCCGGCAGTTCCTCGACGCCGACCTCGTCGACACCATGCACGTGGCGGTCTCACCGGTGACGCTCGGGCCCGGACTACGACTCTGGGAGTCCCCCGATGAGCTGCTCGACCGGTTCCATCTTGAGGTCGTGCCCAGCCCGAGCGGCGTGACGCACCACCTGTTCTGGCGAAAGTGAGCACGATGGTCCGCTCGGGGATGTCACCACGGCCGATGTGGGCGTTTCAACATTGATGGGATGGTGGCGGATGAATCACCGATACAGGCCACGGTACTCATCCGCAACCACAGAACAGCCACCCGTGCGGCGAACCGGCCGGCCGCTCTGCGATTTCGAAGGCAGCCACCAGCTGAAAACGCCAACCTCCAGAAGTCTTGCCCCGGCCCGCCGACGCCGGGCCACGAACCCGGCACAACGCCCTCGCGTATGAGCCGTCGTGGCCCGGCGCGGCCTATTGATCAGGCACCCTTCGCGACCGGTTCGAGGATCGCGACACACTCCACGTGGTGCGTCATCGAAAAGGTGTCAGCCTGGGCGAGTAACGGGAATGACCAGGTCAGAGCGGTTTATCGGCTCACTGCTCTGTATGCGGGCGCCCACAGCGTCAAACGAGCGTCAAACCCGGCCGACAGTCCGTCTCCCGCTCAAGCCAGATCAGACTGCGCCAAAGAGCTCACCCGAGAGGATCCCCCATTCATTCCCGACACCGACTCCCACATCATGACCCGCGCCGCTCCGCCGACCGCCATAATGGAGTCATGCCCTCCAGCCCACAGCACCCCGCCCCCGCGCCGAGGGACCTCTCGGGCGCGGACGCTGAGGACCTCGCGCTGTACCGGGAGAAGTTCCGGCAGCGTCTGCCGAAGTCGCTGGACGAGTTGCACGGTCCCACCCAAGGCGTCGTGGAGCTGCCGCTACACATGGCGTGGTCCGGGATGACCTCGTACGACATGGGCAAGCCTCGCCAGCGCATGGGCCTGTATCGCACTGTGCTGCACGAAGGTCTGCACGATGACCTGCCCCTCTACCTCAACCAGGACCTGCTTCTCCAGCTGTGGCCGGTGCTTCGCACTCTGGTCGGTCGTACCGTGCGCACGGTGTGGGAGGACACCTTCCCTCAGCTCGCTTCCGGCACCCGGGCAGCCGCGTGACGGACATGCCTGAGCTGCACGCGCGGCTTCTGGCGGACGTGATCGCGCTTGGCTCCCCGTATCCGCTGGTCCTCACCGGCGGATATGCCGTCCGGGCACACCATCTGGTGAACCGCCCGAGTCAGGACCTCGATGTCGCCACCGAGAACCCGGCGCCCATGGCCGACATCGCGACCACGCTCCGCAATGGCTTGGAAGCCCGGGGCTGGCAGGTACAGGCGCTGGAGACCGCCCCACTGTCTGCCCGCTTCACCGTGTCCGACCCGGCCACCGGGCAGGAGTGCGAGGTCGACATCCTCAAGGAGATCTTCTGGCGACCCGTCGCCCAGAGCCCGTACGGACCAGTCCTCTCGGAGGAGGATGTGATCGGGACCAAGGTCCGTGCGCTCGCCGACCGTGGAGCGCCACGCGACCTCATCGACGTGTTCGCGGCTTCCCGCCGCTGGAACACGGCCGACCTCGAAGAATTCGGCCGCAGGCATGCACGCGGCCGATTCGAACAGGAAGACCTACAGGCAAACCTCGCAGGAGCCGAGTGGACAGACGACGAAGCCTTCGCCGCCTACGGTCTCGACGATGCCGCGATCACCGCTCTCCGCGCCTGGGCTCTGGAATGGGCCAACGATCTCGCCGCCCGTCTCGTCGAAGAGGTAGATGATCCGGACAACGACTGATCACATCCGAGGATCAGCGGGTAGGCAAGCAGTCGGTCGCGGGCTTGTCCGCTGTCAAGTACGCCGGGCAAGCCCTGGGAGACTCAGCCGACGGGCAGGCTGTGACCCCATCTGCGGATGATCACCTGAGGCCGACTCTCGTACATCTCCACACGCCGCGCCCTCCAGACAACGAACTGCTCCGCTGCCACCTTGCCCGACGGCCTGCCTCGCAGAGGCGCCGCTGTGCCCGATCGGCGGCAAATGGCAGTGAAACGAGACCGGCCGCTCGGGCATGCGAGCGGCCGGCAGTTTGTCCCTCGTGGTCACCCCCGGAGTGCCACGCACTGGCGGAGCAGCGATTCCAGGCGCACATGGGTGTCCTCGCGGTCGAACACCTGGAGGGCGTCAAGACACGCGACGATCCACTGGGCCTCGTGCTCGTCCTCGATCTGCATCGCCACGACGGTCACCGCGCTGTCGATGTCGAACGAGCTGTCCTTGAACTCTGCGTCGAGGGCCTGGTATCCGGTCGCGAGCAGCGGATCCGCGAACACACCGGTCCCCTCGGCGAAGTCGCGGGCCTCTGCACCATCCGTGAGCAGGCATGCCATGTGGCGCAACACCTCATCGGGGTCGCCGAGTTCACGGTGCAGGCGGTGTGATCCTTCGCAGTTGACCGCGGTAGAGGCAATCACGACGAAGGTCAACGCGACGGCCCCAGTGCATGATGACGCGCTAGGGTTGTGCAGCTCACGGGACATCTGTCCACAGATGTGCTGGTTCTGAAGTCACCGTGCTGAGACGTCAGCAGGCTTGTCCGAGCGCGGCAATCTGGCTGGACGCGGAAGTATTTGGGGGGGAACTCGCCATGGCCGAAACTCCGGTTGACGCTGCCTGCACCGGCGACGATGCCGACCGCAAGGTTGTCGAGCAGGAGCATGCCGAGATACGAGAGTTCATCAAGGGGCTGAGCGCAGACGACATCAAGTCGGGCAACTGGTTCACCAAGCTCAGCGCTCATGCCCTGAACTCCTACACCAACAAGGTCGACTGGCAGTACTTCCAGGAACGGTATGCGGGCGTACCCGCGGACGCCATCGTCGATCAGCGACATCGACCCCGCCGAGGTGTGGCGGCGCATAGACGCCGAGCCAGGGGATCTAAGCGACATTCTCGACGTGGCCGACAGGGTGGCCACTGTGGACGGTGCCGCCAACGCACGTGAGAAGGCCGTCATCTGCGAGCTTGGAGACCGTTGCCGCCACCGAGTCTGACGCCGCGATGCGCCTCCGTACTGCGGCTATCCACACGTGGCGAGCTACCGGCATCCGGCGCCTCACACCCGTCACCATATTTCCATGAACGCAGCAACGCCCCGGCTCGCATCCCACCAGGCAGCCGCGTGACGGATATTTAGGGCTACACACGCGGCTCATGGGGGATGTGATCGCCCCCGGCGACCCGTATCGGAGCGTCATGGCCGGCTGGCCTATCTTTCCGCCTCAAGTTGGTACACCCGGCTGTGCGCGCCTCTGATCCCCGTGACCGTCACGCTGCTGCTCGGCCGACAGGTCAACTGTTGGAGCGGCTGCGGGATGATGCGTACGGACACGGGGGCGATTCCCGCTTCCAGCCCGGAGACGATGACGAGGAAGAAGTCGTCGCTCTCCGCCGCTCGCTGGAACTCCGCGGGCGTCAACAGCACTGTGTCCGGCTCGGCGTCTTTGTATGCCTTCAGTTCGTAGAACCGCGACAGTGCGTCCACCGCGTCAGCGCCGAGGCCGCGCTGGGCCCGCAGGTCGCGCAGCCAGTCGTCGTCGGCGGCGAGTGCCTTGCGTACGACGTCGAGCGCCACCTTTTCCTGTTCCGTGCCCGTGTAGGGGCGCGGTGGCGTGTGCTGGTGGGGGATCGCCGATCCGGCGCGGGGCTGCGGCAGGCCGGACGTTCCCGAGGTATACCCGCTCGGCCGTGCGGTGGGCGCGCCCACGACCGAGGACTTCGGCGGCGTGATGATGCCGCTCGGGTCGACGAGCCGGAGTCTGCCAGGGTCGACGAGCCTGCGCGGTGGAACGGCGGGGGGCGCAGGCGGGACTGACGGCCCAGTTACGGGCGGTGGTGCGCTGGGCACAGGCGGGAGGATTACCGCCGTCCGCGAGGTAGCCGCTGCTGTGCCGACCTGCGCCTTGGTCGCGGTACGGCGTTGGTTCACCTCGTTTCCGAGTTCCCTGAGCCGTCGTTCACGTTCGGCCTCCGCCGCTTCCCGGTCGCGCCGCACCTGGTCGTCGGCAAGACTCAGCCGTACGGCCGTACGGCCCATCTCGGCCTGGTCACACGCTGCTCCCCAGGCGAGGGCCACCTCGCGGCGGCTGCCCGGAAACCGGGCGGCGATCGACCGGCCCACCCCGGATGTGCGTGTCAGAGCGGCAGTGTCACGCACGTACAACATGCCCGAGGACCAGTCGATCCCGGCGTCCACGGGCACGTGCACCGTCTCGCCCGTGTCCGGAAGATCGAGGCTGCAGGTCAGGTGAGGGGCGATGCGTACAATCAGGTCAGCCAGCTGGTTCCACGAACAGTCCAGGGACTGGGCAACGCTCGCGGCGTTGCGCTGCAGGTCCTCACGGAGGTGGGTAACGGCTGACCGGACCAGCGCTGTGGCGTCCGGGTCCTTCGGGGCCGGGCCAGGGCTGTACACGGTGACATGCTCGGCGGCCAGCTCGCTCACACGCAGAGCTCCGATCAACGGCCGGAACTGCTCCAGTTCGGCTCCCGGGCGCCACACCGCACGTTCCCGGCCCAGCGCCTCGGCCACCACCGGGTCCTCGACGGCGTACACGGGCCGCTTGCTTCGCCAGCCGTTGCTCGTCCAAAGAGGGAGGCGTCCCAGGCGCTTGGCCGTCAACGCGCCTGGCTGGGCACGGCCCAGAGCGGCGAGCATCTTCAGGGTCTCCAGGATGATGGACTGGGTCGTCCCGTCCGGCTCGTCCCGACCCTGCTTCCGGTTCCGCTGTGCCAGCTCCTTGATCACGGCCGTGGCGTCGTCCACGGTCGGCAGGCGCACTGCGAGCCGCTGCCAGAACCCCTCGCTGTCTGGAAACGTGGGAGCGAACGCACGGAGCGGACCGAAGAGCGGCGCTCCGCGCAGGCACTGGCTCGGCCGGCGCCAGCCGGAGTCCGTGAGGACGAGGCCGCTCCCCTCGCCGAACGCCCGGAGGACCGAGCCCAGGGACATCTCCTGCGAGGCGCCCGCGCCACGGCCGAAGGTACGCTCGGCAAGGGCTTGGTAGAGGATCAGCGCCGCGGGCACATCCCTGTCGCCACCCTCTTCCTCCCTTCGGCGCAAGCGCTGCAGACATTCCACGAGGTCCTCAGCGCGGGCCTCCGCAGAAATGCTAAGGGCGCGCAGCACATCACTGCGCCTGCCGACCAGTTGCTGGATCTCGGGATGGAGGAATCGCTCGTCGTCCGCCCCGTACACCGCGACCGTGCCGGTGGTCCGCATGCGGAGCCGGGCCGGGACAGACGGTGCGCCGTTACCGTCGTCCAACCACGGTGTATCGCGCAACTGCCAAAGCCAGAAGGCTGCAGTCCTGCCCCGGTTCTGCCATGCGTAGTAGTCGTAGACGGCATCCACCTCGTCGTGGTCGGAAAAGCGGCTCCATGCCCGCCCGAGGACATGAAACAGCGCTGCCGCCCTGCGCCTGCGGATCTGCGGGTTCTGCTCCGCCGCGATGCCAGAGGCGACGGCACGTAGGTCGGGGCTTTCGTAGTCGTCGAGCGTGAAGGTCGCTTTCAGAGCTCGCAGGGCATCTGTGCGTGCCCGAGGTCCCGAAATGACGTCCGCCGGCAACCCCTTCGCGCTCTGCGTGAAGCGTTCCCGTGCCTGCGGGTGCCTTCGCAACCGGGGCGCGGTCTCCGCGCCCAGGAGCCTCAAGAACCTACGGGCGCCCATCCCGGCGCCGCCGCGCAGCAGGACCTCGGCGTACCGGGGCCGCAGCCACACCAGCCCTGCCGTGCCACCGGCAGCGAAGGCAAGGCTCTCCTCGCGTTCCGAACTGTCCAGTCGGGCGGGCAGGTACGCCCTCGCGGGAGCGACGTCGATGTCCTCGCGTTTTCCGGCCCGGTCGTAGCGATGCCCCTGCAACCGGATCGCGTGACCCACATCGCGCCCCAAGGTCTCACGTTCGGCGTCCGGCACGCGTGCAAACCCGTCGCGTAATTCGATGAGTTGGTCTTCCGTCAGCCGCAGTGCATTCGGGCTGCCGCTCCCCGCCGCACCGATAGCCGCGAGACGCCGGATCACAGCCACCGCGTCCGCGTCAGTCAGCAGCGCTCCCCGCTTGCGGAGCCACGTCCTCACCGACCGCGCCTCGTCGGTGTCGGCAAGGAATGCCGGATGGATCTCCCGGGAGAACCCGAGACTGGCACCGAGGCCCCGCGGGACGTCGGTGAACACCACAGGTTCCGCAGGTCGGGGCACACGGTGACAGCCCCCTGAGTTGTCCACGAGCCAGCGGCTCGACAGCAAAGAGGAATAGATGTCTGCGGCAAGTCCCGCCGCGGCGGCGAGCGGATGTTCGCCTGCGGTGACCGGGTTTCATCGTCGAGGAGGCGTAGCGCGTCGTAAAGATCCACCGTCACGGGAAACGCACCGTCGTGGTCCTCCCAGTCCGCCAGCACCCCACGCCATCGGCCGTCTTCGTCCCGCGCCAACCCGGGCAGTACGGCGGTCCGCTCCGCGACGCGGGAGACCTCCTCTTCGCTGACCACGCCAACCAGCATCTCGTCCTCCACCGCCAGGTCACCCAGTCCGAGCGGCCCCTGCCCCGCGACGTCCAGGACGAGACCGTGGGAGACGCCCGCCCTGGCACGGCCAAGGAGTAGTCGCTCCAGCGCTGCGACCGGGTCCCGGGCATCGCGCATGTCGTCAGGGAGCGGCACGGCGCGCCAGGCCCGTGCCGGATCCCGCCGGAACTGCCACAGGACGGCGGCCGTCCACAGGTCGCCCACCAGTTCATTCAGTGCGCGGTTCCACGGGGTGTCGTCGAGCGCCTGACGGCTGGCGATCGGGTCGAACTGGGCGCTGGCACAGAGGGCCGGAGCGGTGTGCTCGACCGGAAGACCGGCGTAGATCCGCCCGCCGTCATCGGGTCCGCCGAGAGGAAGAGCCACAGCGATTGCGGTGGTGGGCCCCACCGTCTTGTGAGACCGGGTGATCCCAGAGGGGCTGGGAACGGTCGTACGGCACACCAGCCACCGGGATCCGTCGTCGGCGCGCGCCTCGCAGGTCTCCACGTCGACGCTCTGCCCACCCACCACGGCCTCGAACGGCTCGCCCACCTCTCGGACAAGCGCCAGCCGGTGCCGGACACCACCTTGCTCGTCCAGGTGCGTGACACTGCCGACACTGCCGAGGAAGAGCAGCGCGCTGTCCCCCCACTCGGCAAGCCACACGTCAACCTCGTCCGCACCGAGCACACCCGGCTCCAGAGGAACCCGAAGAACCGTCCAGGCGTCGCCCGCGAACCAGTCGGGCACCGGGAACGGCTCAGCCACGGAGATGTCCGGATCCCCGACACGGAACCGGTAATGCCCGCAACGAACCTCCAGATGCGGGGAGAGGAACTGGAGTGTCATCAGGCCGATCCCGACCCTGCCAGTGGACTCGGCCTGCTCCGATTTGCTGGTCAGCCAGGGCATCGCCAGGGCCAGAACGTCCGGCAGCCGTACGGGACTGCCGTTATGGGCGACGAGAAGTTCCCGTTCCCTTGTCAGAATGCGTACGTCCGTGGCATCGAGGTCCTCGGCGTTCTGCACGATCTCCGAAAGTCCCTGCAGACGGTCGTTCGACAGATTCCCCGCGTGATCTCGGGTACGTCTCAGCGCGTGCCGTACTTGACCGTCCAGTCGGGCAAACCGGCTGCCAAGTCGCTCCACCGCCGCCTCAATCGCCGCCTCACCCTCCGGCTCCGGTACGACGGCTCCTTCTGGGATGCCCTCCAGGGAGAAGAGCGCATCGGCTGACGCAATCCCCCGCTCCACCGCGGCCGTTGGACGCACCGCATCCCCCGTGCTCATCCCTGCCCCCTCTCACCTCGGAACTCGCCCACGACACAGGGTAATGAGCCCAGCGCAATCAGCGCATGCCAACACAAGGACCTGCCGCCGTGCGATCCGAGCCCAAAGAGCAGCCCCGGCACGCTGCTCGACGGGTCAAGCCCGGCAAACCACCTACACCATTGGCTGACCTCAACGCGACCAGGTTCGGGGGGTGGAACCCGAACGGGCGACGGGAAGCGCTCTGAGGCTGCTCATCGGCCCTACCTTGGTGGTCTGCCCGCAGCTCGTGGAGGTGGGGACGAAGCTCGTGAAGTACACGCTGACCGAACAGCAGGCTGACCTGCTCCGCCAGATCGCCGCAGCGTCCAGTGCCGTGCCCATCACGCGCAAAAGTTCGAACACGGCCTGGGCCCTTGAGCAGCGCGGGCTGATCAAGCGGAGCTGGCGCGGTAGCGGGCACGTCGCAGTGGTGACTTCGGACGGCCGGCACTTCCTCAAGCATGGCAAGCATCCCAAGGAGGTCCAAGTCGAGAAGGAGCGCTTGGTCGGTGATGCCGAACAGGCCGAGCGCGCTCCTGCCGACGGAGCCGAGCTGATCGCTCGACTCCGGTCCGCCACTGTCAGGAAGCTCACCGTCCCTGATCCGGGCCCGCGAACCCGGGGGCGGTGGCGGGCGGCCTACTACGACGCGCTCCATCACGGTCACGTCCCGGGAGAGCACAAGCTGCGCTGGACCGGACGGCAGCGTGGTGACTGCGTCTTCACGTTGGTCGACGAGGAAGCCGAGAAGGCCGCGCAACCGCTGCCGGTGCCGACCATCGACGTCCCCGACGTGCTGGACCGCCCTCATCAGCTCGTCCGGGCGACGCGCAAAGCCCTCGGCAGGTCCAAGACTGTAGTCGACACCCGCGGAACGCCCGAGGTCATCCCTCTGCATGTGTCACGGGAGCAGGCGGATCGTGCCCTGCGGATCATGCACGCGCTCCTGACCGAGGCGGAAAGCCGCGGCAACCAGGTGGAGACTCGGACCGATCTCCATCGCAGCCAGGCCGTACACCAGATGGTCATCGTCATCCGCGGACACGCGCTCCCGCTCGCGATCACAGAGCAGACGACCAAGGTGCCACACGAGCCGACTGCTCAGGAGATCCGCCAACAGCAGCGCAACCCCTGGACTCGTATCCCCAAGTACGACCACGAGTTCAACGGACGCCTCGAACTCGGTGCGCCTGCGAGAAGCTGGTACCAGCATTCATACACCTACAGGGACAGCGCACGGTGGACGCTGGAGTCTCGCCTGGGGCACCTTTTGCACGATCTCGAACAGCGTGCCGCGGCGGCCGAACGCGGGCAGCGGGAAGAGGAACTCCGCAAGGCCGAACAGCGACGCCGCTGGTACGAGGCTGTTGCGCGGGCACGGGAGCGGCAAATCGAGCGACATCGAGCGAAAGTCCTGGTCGAGCAGGTGGAGGCACGGCATCGGGCAGACGAGATCCGCGCTTTCTGCCGCGCGGCCCGCACGAGAGCCGACGGCGCGTCCGCTGCGGCGGAGGAAATGGATTGGTTGCAATGGGCTGAAACATACGCAGACCGGATTGATCCACTGTGCGCGCCCCTGGCCGCTCCGCCGGACCCTCCAGCCAGCCGTGAGGCTCTGCGCGAACTCCTTCAGGGCGATCTCTACACCCATCCCTGGCCGTTCGACAGCAAGGGGCACTGGACGCCGCCCGAAGAGGAGGTCGCACAGCACCCCTGATCAGGCAAGTGCCCGCGCCCGGTCCGTGGAGAGACCGGGTGCAGGATCATTCATGCGGCGATGGTGAGCGGAGCATCCAAGCGCTCCCAGACACCAAGAACGGCCTGGCGCGCGTCCGGTTGCGGTGGGCGTGGCGCTGGGTTGTCTGGAAGCTCTCGTGGCCGAGGAGGTGCTGCACCTCGCAGGGCGAGACTCCCTTCCGGACCAGCCAGGAGGCGCAGGTGTCCGCATGGAGTGCGGCGGGTAGTGCGGGACGAGCTGCTGTTCGCCGTCACCGTCGACTAGGAGCTGTTTGAGGTTCAGATCATGTGGTTGAGGTGAGGAGCTTCAGCCACATGATCGATCCGCGGAGGTGGAGTCCGGCTTCGTAGCTGTCGGGAGCTTTGTCGTAGCGTGTGGCCAGGCCGCGCCAGGTCTTGATCTTCTGGAAGCAGCGTTCGACGGTGTTGCGCTGTCTGTAGCGTGCGGGATCGTAAGTGACCGGCCGTCCTCCGGCCGGGCCCTTCTTCTTGCGGTTGGCCTGCTGGTCGGTCTTCTCGGGGATCACTGCGCTGATGTGGCGCCGGCGTAAGCAGACCCGGTTGGCTCTGGAGGAGTAGGCCCTGTCCGCGGCCACGGCGTCCGGCCGGGTGCGGGGGCGGCCAACAGGCCCGGGGACGCGGATCTTGTCCAGCACGATCGGGAACTGAGGGCAGTCCGCGGCCTGGCCGGCGGTGAGCACGAACGACAGGGGAAGCCCCGTGGCATCGGCCGCTGCATGGATCTTGCTGCTCAGCCCGCCTCGGGACCGGCCGAGCCCGGCGGCGTCCGCCCTGGCCCTGCGACGCCGTCGCGCTGCGGCCCGGTCCGGGTTCGGCGCGTCCGTACCACTCGCGTCCGCACAGGCCGTCGCCTCATCACCCGCAGCACGGGCGGCTGTTTGGGAAGCGGAGCCCCTTTTTCCTCGGTCAGGGCCTGTTCCAGGGCGTCCAGGGTCTCCCCGGCCACTGCCAGGCCAGCCGATTCGTGATGCGCCCGAACAATCGTGGAGTCCACGCTGACCAGCTCCAGGCCGGCCTGCCCCCGCGCGGCCGCCTCGGCGATCAATGCGTCCATCAGGCCCTGGAACACCCCGGCCCTGGCCCAGTTGCTGAACCGGGAGTAGATCGTGGACCAGGGCCCGTAGCGTTCCGGGACATCACGCCGGCCGCTGCCGGTACGAAACCGCCACATCACCCCGTTGAACTGGTCCCGCACCCGCCGTGGCAACGGCCCCGTCGCCGCCACCGGCAAGTGCGGCTCGACCAAGGCCCACTCGGCATCCGTCACGTCAAATCGCGCCACACCCGAGTTCTGCCAGCCACCACCAACAGGCCACCGGGCCTCACGAAGATCCGAACCCCGAACAGCCCCTAGTACTCCAGCAGGATTTCGCTGTCTGACCTGGTCTTTCGCCGGGGTGGCGGGAGTG
>NZ_FMDK01000138.1 GCF_900091995.1 Streptomyces sp. MnatMP-M17 | reverse complement strand
CCGCCGGTGGCGGCGGGATACGCCCTGGTGGGATGCGTGAGAGTGGCCATGGCTCCAGCCTCGCGCCCGCCCACGGCCCCCACCAGGCCCGTTGTCGCTATGAGGTCATAACCTGGAGTTATGACCGATGCTCCGCGCTCCGACCGCGCCATAGCTCATCCCGCCGCGCCGGGCGCCGCGCCACTGGCCCACCGGGTGCCCGATCTCGGCGCTCTGGAGCTGTTGCTCGCCGTCGCCCGGCTCGGCAGCCTCGGCCGGGCCGCCCGTGAGCTGGGCATCAGCCAGCCCGCCGCCAGCGGCCGTATCCGGGCCATGGAGCGGCTGCTCGGAGTGGCCCTGGTGGACCGCTCACCGCGCGGCTCCCGGCTCACCGACGCCGGGGCCCTGGTCAGCGACTGGGCCGGACGCGTGGTGGAGGCGGCCGAGGCCTTCGACGCCGGAGCGCAGGCGCTGCGCGACCGCAGGGACTCCCGGCTGCGCGTGGCCGCCAGTATGACGATCGCCGAGTATCTGCTGCCCGGCTGGCTGGTGGCGCTCCGCAGGGCCCGGCCGGACACCGCGGTCTCCCTGCTCGCGGGCAATTCCGCGGCGGTCGCCGAGCGGCTGCTCGCCCATGAGGCCGATCTCGGCTTCGTGGAGGGCACGGCCGCGCCAGAGGGACTCGACTCGGCGGTCATCGGCCATGACCGGCTGCTGGTGGTCACCGCACCCGGCCATCCCTGGGCCCGCCGCCGTGGCCCGATCGAGCCGGCGGAACTGGCCGGGACCGCACTGATCCTGCGGGAACCCGGCTCCGGCACCCGTCAGGTGCTGGACGCCGGGCTCGCTCCGTACGGCGGAGTGGCCGAGCCGCTGCTCGAACTCGCCTCCACCACCGCGCTCAAGGCCGCCGCCGTGAGCGGCGCGGGACCGTGCGTACTGAGCGAGCTCGCGGTCGGCGAGGAGCTGGCCGCCCACCGGCTCGTCAGAGTGCCGGTGGAGGGCATACGGCTCCGCCGTGATCTGCGCGCGGTCTGGCCGGTCGGCATCCGGCCCGTGGGCCCGGCCCGCGATCTGCTCTCCCTGACGCGCGGTGTCCCGGACTGAGTACGCCGGGGAATCAGGTGCCCGCGGCCCGCGACGCGGCGGCCCGGACCAGCGCGCTCACCACACGGGTGTCATCGGCCATCTCGGGATGCCACTGCACACCCAGCGCCCAGTGCGGCTCCGGCAGTTCGACGGCCTCGACCGTGCCGTCCGCCGCGAACGCCGACACGGTGAGCCCGTTGCCCAGCCGGTCCACCGTCTGGTGATGGTGTGTCGGTACGGCGAACTCCTCCGGCACCAGACCGCCGTAGCGGGTGCCGGGCACCGGCTTCACCGGATGCTCGCCGAAGGTGCCCTCGACCGGCGAGGTGTGTCCCTCCACATGCTGGACGAGCGTCCCGCCCAGCGCCACATTGAGCAACTGCATGCCACGGCAGATCCCCAGCAGCGGCGTGCCGGACGCCAGAGCGGCGTCGATCAGGGCCAGTTCCCAGGCGTCCCGCTCCCGGGCCGGCGGTCCGGTACGAGGATGCGGCTCGGCTCCGTACCGTACGGGCTCCACATCGGGGCCGCCCGCGATCACCAGGCCGTCGAGCCTGGCCACCACCGAGGCGG
Organism: Streptomyces sp. MnatMP-M17; assembly: GCF_900091995.1. GTDB lineage: Bacteria > Actinomycetota > Actinomycetes > Streptomycetales > Streptomycetaceae > Streptomyces. The sequence goes on along the minus strand of NZ_FMDK01000138.1, from coordinate 6,498 downwards.
CGGTGTCCGGGCCGTCCGGCGGAAGCATCGCGGCGAGCCCGCCGGCCCGCTGGACGATCCCGGGATAACCGGCCGGCAGCAGCGCCGCCGGCAGCTCCCAGACGCCCCATGCGGCGGACTTCTCCAGATAGGTGCTGATCCCGATGAGCGGTTTCATGGCGTCCCGGTCCTTCCGTGAGTGCCGGCCGGATGCTGTCCTCAGCCGCGTTCGAGTTCGGCCTCGGCGGCGGCCAGGGCCGCGAACTCCTCCTCGGGAGCAGCCGCGACCAGCCGGTGCCGACTGTAGAAGGTGAAGTACGCGAGAGCGACGACATAGACGCCCAGCGCGATGAACGCGGCGTCCTTGTCCACCAGGAACGTCGCCACCAGCGCCGACAGGGCCAGTACGAACGCGGCGCCGGAGGTGAGCATGCCGCCCGGTGTGCGGTACGGCCGGGCCAGCCCCGGCTCACGGCGGCGCAGCACCAGATGGGACAGGGCCATCAGCGCATACGAGATGGTGGCGCCGAACACCGCCACATTCAGCATCCGTCCGCCGTCGCCGGTGCCCGCCGCCAGCGCGAAACCGGTCGCGCCCGGGATCAGCAGCCCGAGATAGGGAGCTTTGCGGGTGCTGGTCAGGGAGAGGAAGCGAGGCAGATACCCCGCGCGGGAGAGGGCGAAGAGCTGCCGTGATCCGGCGTAGATGAGCGAGAAGAAGGAGGCGACGAGACCGGCGAGGCCGGCGTAGTTGACGAACCGGCTCAGCGCGGTCGGATCGCCGTCTCCTTGGAGCGCGACCACCAGCGGATTGCCCGCGTCCTGCACGGCGGCCGAGCCGCGTGCGCCCGTCGCGGCGAAGAAGGTGATCAGTGCGAGCAGGACCAGCACACCCATGGAGATCGACAGCGCCCTCGGCATCGAACGCACCGGATCCTTGGCCTCTTCGGCGGCCAGCGGCACCCCTTCCACCCCGAGGAAGAACCACATACCGAACGGGAAGGCCGCCCAGATGCCCAGCACGCCGTACGGCAGCCAGGACCCGGAGCCGAACGCGTCCTGGTCGACCGGGATGTCATTGAGCCCGCTCGCGTCGAACTCGGTGAACGCGCCGACCGCGAAGATCAGCAGCGCCGCCACCGCGATGGCCGTCACCACGAGGCTGAAGCGCAGCGCCTCGCCGACGCCCCAGAGATGGATCCCTATGAAGATCGCGAAGCAGGCCAGATAGACCGGCCCGCCGGCCGTCAGCCCGAAGAGATTGAGCGACTCGACATAGTCGCCGATGAAGATCGAGATGGCGGCCGGCGCGAGGATGTACTCGATCAGGATGGCCGTACCGGTCAGAAAGCCGCCCCAGGTGCCGAGCGCGCGCCGGGCAAAGCCATAACCGCCGCCCGCGGTGGGCAGGATGGCGGAGAGTTCGGCGAGGGAGAAGACCAGACAGGCGTACATGACACCCATCAGCAGTGTGGCGATGGCGAGACCGCCGAAGCCTCCCTCGGAGAGACCGATGTTCCAGCCCGAGAAGTCACCGGAGACGACATAGGCGACACCGAGACCGGTGAGCAGCAGCCAGCCGGCGCTGCCCCGGCGCAGCGCGCGCCGTCGCAGATAGTCGGCGTCCTGTTGGGCCGTGTCGGCCGGGACGGCCGTCGGGATGCGCGAGTCGGTGCCGTCGGACATGAGCAGCTCCTGCCTCGGGTAAAGGTGTGAGGGCATACCTTTGCGCTCCTGATGGCCGCGCGCAAGACTCGTGCGTTAAACGGCTGTTACGGCTATGGCCGTCACCGCCTCCGTTCCGGCACGGCCCGCGCTCAGGTCAGAAAGCCGCGCAGCAGTGCGGCCGTACCGCCGCAGTGCTCACGCGCGATCTCGCGTGCCGCGTCCGCGTCCTGGTCGAGCACCGCCTCGACCAGCGCCGTGTGCTGCCGCTGCGAGTGCTCCAGATTCCGGACGAGCAGCGGGATGCAGTCCAGCAGATCGTTGACCGTAGCCCTCACGGCCGCGTACTGGGCGGTCAGCGTCGCGGAGCCGGACAGCTCGGCGAGCGTGAGATGGAACAGCGTGTCCAGCCTGCGGTACTCCATGAGCGGCGCGTCGTGTGTCGCGGCCAGCGCCGAGCGCAGCCGCCCTGCCCGCTGGCCGGTCAGTCCGTCCGTCGCGCACAGTCCCGCCGCGCCCGCCTCCAGCACCTCGCGAAAACGCAGAACGTCCTCCATATCCACGCCGGCCACCCGCCGGCGCAGCTCCTCCTCGGCGCCGCCGACCGGAGTGTCGGGTCTGGGCCGTACGAACGTCCCGCCGTATCTGCCTCGCCGGCTCTCCAGCAGCCCCTGGTCCTGGAGCACCTTGAGCACCTCGCGCAGCGTCACCCGGCTGATCCGCAGCCGGTCCGCGAGCTCCCGCTCGGCGGGCAGCCGCTCCCCGCCCGCCACCAGACCGAGCCTGACGACCTGGAGGATCTGCTCCAGCGCCTCCTCGAAGCCGTTTCCCGCCCGCACGGGCCGCAGCACCGGAGTCAGCGGGTCCATCGGCTCGCTCTTCTTCGCCACGTCGCCGATTCCCCTTCCCAACCAAAGGTCTCCAGGAATACCTTATGGCTTCCGGCTGACCGAAGGAGGAGTAATCCCGTGGCAGACCGCACATCCCCGCTCGCCGTCGACAAGCTGCGCATCCTCGTGGAGAGCGGTGAGATCGACACGGTGGTCCTGGCGTTCCCCGATATGCAGGGCCGGCTCCAGGGCAAGCGGTTCGCCGCGCGCTTCTTCGTCGACGACGTCCTGGAGCACGGCGCCGAGGGCTGCAACTATCTCCTCGCCGTCGACACCGATATGAACACGGTCGACGGATACGCGATGTCCTCCTGGGACACCGGCTACGGCGACTTCGCCATGCGCCCGGACCTCACCACACTGCGCCGGCTGCCCTGGAACGAGGGCACCGCGATGGTCATGGCGGACCTCGCCTGGAGCGACGGCTCACCCGTTGTCGCGGCTCCCCGCCAGATCCTCCGCCGTCAGCTCGACCGGCTCGCCGAGTACGGCTACACCGCGCATGTCGGCACGGAGCTGGAGTTCATCGTCTTCAAGGACACCTATGAACAGGCCTGGGACAGCGGCTACCGCGGGCTGACTCCCGCCAACCAGTACAACATCGACTACTCCGTCCTCGGCACCGGCCGGATCGAACCGCTGCTGCGCCGGATCCGCAACGAGATGGCCGGCGCCGGACTGACCGTCGAATCCGCGAAGGGCGAGTGCAATCCCGGCCAGCACGAGATCGCCTTCAAGTACGACGAAGCCCTCGTCACCTGTGACCAGCACGCCATCTACAAGACCGGTGCCAAGGAGATCGCCTCCCAGGAAGGCGTCTCGCTCACCTTCATGGCCAAGTTCAACGAGCGTGAGGGCAACTCCTGCCATATCCATCTCTCGCTCCAGGACAAGCACGGCACCAATGTCATGGCCGGCGACGGGCCGGACGGGATGTCGCCCGTGATGCGCCACTTCCTGGCGGGCCAGCTCGCCGCGCTCCGTGACTTCTCCCTGCTGTACGCGCCGACCATCAACGCGTACAAGCGCTTCCAGCCGGGCTCCTTCGCGCCCACCGCCGTCGCCTGGGGCCATGACAACCGCACCTGTTCACTGCGGGTCGTCGGCCATGGCCGGTCCCTGCGCTTCGAGAACCGGCTGCCCGGCGGAGACGTCAACCCGTACCTCGCCGTCGCCGGAATGGTCGCCGCCGGGCTGTACGGCATCGAGAACGCACTGGAACTCCCCGAGGCATGCGAGGGCAACGCCTACGCCGCCGCCTACGACCAGGTCCCGACCACTCTGCGCGAGGCCGCCGAGCTCTGGGAGAACAGCACTCTCACGCACGCGGCCTTCGGCGACGACGTCGTGGCGCACTACAGCAATATGGCCCGTGTCGAGGTGAAGGCCTTCGACGCCGCGGTGACCGACTGGGAGCTTCGCCGCTCCTTCGAACGTCTGTGAGGAACGACGTGCACGCACATCACACCGCCGGACATCTTGTCCTCAACCCGGCCACCGGCGAGACCGTCGCCACGGTCCCGGCGACCACTCCGGCCCAGGTTTACACGGCCGTACGGAGGGCCTCGGCGGCCCAGCTCCGATGGGCGGCCCTGGCTCCCGCCGAGCGCGCCCGGCTGCTGCGCCGCTTCGCCGCCGTCGTCGACGAGCACATCGAGGAACTGGCCCGGATGGAGGTCGGCGAGGCGGGCCACACCCTCGGTAACGCCCGCTGGGAGGCCGGCAATGTCCGCGATCTCCTCGACTACTGCGCCGGAGGAGTGGAGCGGCTGAGCGGCCGGCAGATTCCCGTGGCCGGAGGGCTCGACATCACGCTGCTGGAGCCGCTCGGTGTCGTCGGAGTGATCGCTCCCTGGAACTTCCCCATGCCCATCGCCGCCTGGGGCACGGCCCCCGCCCTCGCCGCGGGCAACGCCGTACTCCTCAAGCCCGCCGAGACCACACCGCTGACCGCGCTGCGGCTGGCCGAACTCGCCCTGGAGGCAGGGCTTCCCGAGCATCTCTTCCAGGTCCTGCCCGGCGCCGGCGATGTGGCGGGCAACGCGCTGGTCGAGCATCCCGGAGTCGCCAAGATCGTCTTCACCGGCTCCACCCGTGTCGGCAAGCAGATCATGGCCAAATGCGCCGCCCTGGTGAAGCGCGTGACGCTCGAACTCGGCGGCAAGAGCCCCAATATCGTCTTCGCCGACTCCGATCTCGAACAGGCCGCCGCCACCGCCCCGATGGCGTTCCTCGACAACGCGGGCCAGGACTGCTGCGCGCGCACCCGAATCCTCGTCCAGCGCGAGGTCCACGACCGGTTCCTGGAACTCCTCGCACCGGCCGTCGAGTCCGTCGTCGTCGGCGACCCGTCCGACGAGAGGACACAGATGGGCCCGCTGATCTCGGCCGTCCAACTGGAGCGCGTACGGTCATATGTCCCCGACGGCGTCAAGGCCATCCGCGGCAGCGCTCCCGGCGGCCCCGGCTTCTGGTTCCCGCCGACCGTCCTCACCGATGTGGAACCGGACGCACCGGTCGCGACCGAGGAGGTCTTCGGGCCGGTCGCCGTCGTCCTGCCCTTCGAGGACGAGGCGGACGCCGTCCGGCTGGCCAACGCCACCGACTACGGCCTCGCCGGATCAATCTGGACCCGCGACCTCGGCCGAGCCCTGCGGGTCTCGCGCGCCGTCGCCGCGGGCAATCTGTCCGTCAACTCCCACAGCAGCGTCCGTTACGGGACTCCGTTCGGCGGCTACAAACAGTCCGGACTCGGCCGTGAACTGGGCCCCGACGCCCTCGCCGCCTTCACCGAAACCAAGAACGTCTTCATCAGCACGGAGGCCTGAGCCATCATGACCGCCCCCACCAACGACACCGTCTGCCGCCGACTGGTCGGCCGTACCGCCGTGATCACCGGAGCCGGCAGCGGCATCGGGCTGGCCACCGCGCGCCGGCTCGCCTCCGAGGGCGCGCACCTCGTCTGCGGAGACATCGACGAGACCGCGGGCAAGGCCGCCGCCGACGCCGTCGGCGGGACCTTCGTACAGGTCGATGTCACCCGCGCCGATGAGGTCGACGCGCTCTTCAAGACGGCGTACGACACCTATGGCAGCGTCGACATCGCCTTCAACAACGCCGGTATCTCACCGCCCGAGGACGACTCCATCCTCACCACGGACCTCGACGCGTGGAAGCGCGTCCAGGACGTCAATCTCACCTCCGTCTATCTGTGCTGCAAGGCCGCCATCCCTTATATGCGCCGTCAGAAGAAGGGATCCATCATCAACACGGCGTCCTTCGTGGCACGGATGGGCGCGGCGACCTCGCAGATCTCCTACACCGCGTCCAAGGGCGGCGTGCTCGCGATGTCCCGTGAGCTGGGAGTGCAGTTCGCCCGTGAGGGAATCCGGGTGAACGCGCTCTGCCCGGGGCCGGTCAACACCCCGCTGCTCCAGGAGCTGTTCGCCAAGGACCCGGAGCGGGCCGCGCGCCGGCTGGTGCATATCCCGGTGGGCCGGTTCGCCGAGGCGGACGAGATCGCGGCGGCGGTCGCCTTTCTCGCCAGCGACGACGCGTCGTTCGTGAACGCCACGGACTTCCTGGTCGACGGCGGTATCTCCGGCGCCTACGTCACCCCGCTCTAGACCAGGGCCAGGGCCATGGTCAGGAGCTGAGCTGAGCTGTGCCGGTCCCGTCCTCCCTCACCGGCGAGGACGGGACCGCGCGTCGGCCGAGAGGTCAGAGGAACGTACGGCCCTCGCCCCTGTACGTCGGTGCGGTCGCCACCACGCGGTCGCTCTCCACCAGATGCAGTGTGTCGAACCGCTCGCACAGCTCACCGGCCTTGGCGTGCCGGAACCACACCTTGTCGCCGATCAGCAGATCGTCGGCCGCCGATCCGAGCAGTGGCGTCTGCACCTCACCGGCGCCCTCCTGTCCGTCGTAACGGAGCCCTTCGGGCAGATACGGCACCGGCAGCCGG
>NZ_FMDK01000383.1 GCF_900091995.1 Streptomyces sp. MnatMP-M17 | reverse complement strand
CGTCCCGCTGGACACCGTGCCGTCCCGGACGCCCGCCCTGGTGGAGCAGGCCGTGGCGGGCGGAGTCACAAGGCTGGTGCTCCTCTCGGCCCGAGGAGCCGATGTGCCCGGCTACTTCGGCCCGGCCTTCGACGGCGGACCTCATGTCGAGGGCGAGCGGGCGGTACGCGCCTCGGGCGTGGCCTGGACGATCCTGCGGCCGGGCTGGTTCGCGCAGAACTTCAGCGAGGGCGCGTTCCGCGACGAGGTGATCGCCGGTGAACTGGCGCTGTTCGCCGGGAACGGAGCGGCGTCTTTTGTGGACGCCGAGGACATCGCCGAGGTCGCGGTCGCCGCGCTCACCGGGCCGGGCCACGAGGGCCGGATCTACGAACTGTCCGGGCCGCGCGCCCTGACTGTGGACGACTGTCTGGCCGAGATCGGGAGGGCCACGGGCCATCGGGCGCGCTATGTCCCGCTGGACGAGGCCGCCTACCGCGCGCGCCTGATCTCCCAGGGAGTGCCCGAGGACTCCGTGGCGACCTGGGTCGACGCGCTGAAGCCGATCAGGACGAGCCAGGAGGCGCCCGTACTCGACGGTGTCGTACGAGCGCTGGGCCGGCCGCCGCGCGACTTCGCGGACTTCGCGCGTGCGGAGGCCGCGGCGGGAGCCTGGCGCGTATGACGTGCTTCGGTGGTCCGGTGACGTGCTTCGGTGGTCTGGACCGCCGGTGGTTGTCCACAGGGCTGGCAGGGTGCCGTGAGGACACGTACGGTTTCTCACCATGAAGATCTTGATCAGCGCCGACATGGAGGGCGCCACCGGTGTGACCTGGCCGGCGGACGTTCTGCCGGGCACACCGCAGTGGGAGCGGTGCCGCTCCCTGTTCACATCCGATGTCAACGCGGCGGTGCTCGGCTTTCTCGACGGCGGCGCCGATGAGGTGCTCATCAACGAGGCGCACTGGTCCATGCGCAATCTGCTGCTGGAGCGGCTGGACGACCGCGCGCAGATGATCACCGGGCGACACAAGTCGCTCTCCATGGTCGAGGGCGTGCAGCACGGCGATGTGGACGGCATCGCCTTTGTCGGTTATCACACCGGTGCCGGTACGGAGGGCGTGCTGGCGCACACCTATCTGGCCAACTCGCTCACCGGTGTGTGGCTGAACGGTGCGCGGGCGAGCGAGGGACTGCTGAACGCACGGGTGGTCGCGGAGTACGGCGTTCCGGTGGTGCTGGTCACCGGTGACGATCTGACCTGCGCGGACGCCGACGGATATGCGCCGGACGCGCACAAGGTCGCGGTGAAGGACCATGTCTCGCGGTACGCGGCGGTGTGCAGGACTCCGGCGCGTACGGCCGCCGACATCCGTGCCGCCGCCAAGGAGGCCACGGCGCTCGCCGGGCGGTACGAACCGGTCGTGGGCGGTCCCTTCACTCTGGAGCTGGAGTTCGACGCCACGCATCTCTCCGAGGTCGCCACGGTCGTGCCGGGTGTGGCGCCGAGCGGCGAGCGGCGTGTGACGTACACCAGCGGGACGATGTATGAGGCCATTCGTACCTTCAAAGCGGTCACGACGATCGTTTCGGCCGCTGTGGAGGAGCAGTATGGCTGACATGACGCCCATCGACACGAGTGTGGCTCCTGATACGGCGGCGTTCGACGAGGTGGTCACCTTCACCTCGGAACTCATCCGTATCGACACCACCAACAGAGGCGGTGGGGACTGCCGGGAGCGGCCCGCGGCCGAGTATGTCGCCGAGCGTCTCGCCGACGCGGGAATCGAACCGACGCTGCTGGAGCGGACTCCCGGCCGCACCAATGTGGTCGCCAGGATCGAGGGCACGGACCCGTCCGCCGACGCGCTCCTCGTCCACGGCCATCTCGACGTCGTGCCGGCGGAGCCCGCCGACTGGACCTCGCATCCGTTCTCCGGTGAGGTCCGGGACGGTGTGGTGTGGGGCCGTGGCGCGGTCGACATGAAGAACATGGACGCGATGGTCCTGTCGGTCGTGCGGGCCTGGGCCAGATCGGGAGTCCGGCCGCGCAGGGACATCGTGATCGCCTACACCGCCGACGAGGAGGCAAGCGCCGCCGACGGCTCGGGCTTTCTCGCCGAACGGCACGCCGAGCTGTTCGAGGGCTGTACGGAGGGCATCAGCGAATCCGGCGCCTTCACCTTCCACGCGGGGCCCGGTATGGCGCTCTATCCGATCGCCGCGGGAGAGCGAGGCACCGGCTGGCTGAAGCTCACCGCCCATGGCAAGGCCGGCCATGGCTCCAAGGTGAACCGCGCCAACGCGGTCAGCAGGCTCGCCGCCGCCGTCGCCAGGATCAGCGAGCATCCCTGGCCGGTCAGGCTCACCCCGACGGTACGGGCGGCCCTCGCCGAACTCGCCACGCTCCACGGGATACATGTCGACGTCCATGCCGAGGGCTTCGACCCGGACGGGCTGCTGGGCAAGCTCGGCCCGGCCGCCGCGCTGGTCGAGCCGACGATAAGGAACAGCACCAATCCGACCGTCCTGGAGGCCGGTTACAAGGTCAATGTGATTCCGGGCCTGGCCATCGCCTATGTCGACGGGCGGATGGTGCCCGGCGGCGAGGAGGAGTTCCGCACCACCCTGGACCAGCTCACCGGACCGGATGTGGAGTGGGAGTTCCACCACCGTGAGGTCGCGCTCCAGGCGCCGGTCGACTCACCGACCTTCGCCAAGCTGCGCGCCGCCGTCGAGCGCTTCGATCCGGACGGACATGTCGTGCCGTACTGCATGTCCGGCGGGACGGACGCCAAGCAGTTCTCCCGGCTCGGGATCACCGGCTATGGCTTCTCACCGCTCAAGCTGCCTCCCGGCTTCGACTATCAGGCGCTCTTCCACGGAGTGGACGAGCGGGTGCCCGTCTCGGCGCTGCACTTCGGCGTCCGTGTCCTCGACCACTATCTGAAATCCGCTTAGGAGCCCTGACGATGCCGATCACACGGTCCGTGGACGCCTACGGGACGTGGCCGTCGCCGATCGACGCCACGCTGGCAGCCTCGCACGACGGGCGTCCCGAATATGTGGGGGCGGTCGGCGACGAGGTGTGGTGGACGGAGCCGCGTCCGGCGGAGGAGGGCCGGCGCGCGCTGGTGCGGCGGCGGACGGACGGCCGCGAGGAGTCGGTGCTGCCGGCTCCCTGGAATGTCCGCAGCCGCGTGATCGAGTACGGCGGTCTGCCCTGGGCCGGTGTCACCCGGCCCGACGGCGGCCCGCTGGTCGTCTTCGTCCACTTCCCGGACCAGCGGCTGTACGCGTACGAGCCGGACGGCGTCGGCGGGCCATGGCCGCTCACTCCGGTGTCGGCGACCGGCGGCGGACTGCGCTGGGCCGATCCGCGGCTGCTCCTGGATCGCGATGAAGTCTGGTGCGTGCTGGAGGAGTTCACCGGCGAAGGGCCCACCGATGTACGGCGGGTGATCGCGGCCGTCCCGCTGGACGGCTCGGCCGCCGAGGACCGCTCCGCGGTACAGGAGCTGTCCGACGACCGGCACCGTTTTCTCACCGGGCCCCGGCTCTCGCCCGACGGACGCCATGCCGCCTGGCTCGCCTGGGACCATCCGCGGATGCCCTGGGACGGCACGGTGGTGATGCTGGGCGAGGTGACGGAGACCGGCCCGTTCACGGAGGTCAGGGCAGTGGTCGGGGATACGGACGAGTCCGTCGCGCAGGTGGACTGGGCGCCGGACGGCTCGCTGCTCCTCGTCTCCGACATCAGCGGCTGGTGGGAGCTTCAGCGCATCCGCCCCGACGTGCTCGGCCCGGCCGGAGCACCGGGGGTGATCGCGAGCACCGGCCTCTGCCCCGGAAGGAGCGAGGAGTTCGGCGGACCGCTCTGGAAGATCGGCCTCCAGTGGTTCCATCCCCTGGAGAACGGGCTGATCGCCGTCCTGCACGGCACAGGCACCACCGCGCTCGGCATTCTCGACCCGGCGACCGGCGAACTGGCCGACGCCGTCGGGCCCTGGACGGCATGGGCGCCGACCCTGGCCGTGCAGGGCGACCGGGTGATCGGTGTCGCCGCGAGTCCGCGCAGCGCGTACGAGATCGTGGAGCTGGACACCGCCACCGGCCGCGCCCGGGTGATCGGCGCGGAGCACCGGGACGCGGTGGACGCCGCGTACTATCCCGAGCCCCGGGCCCGTACGTTCACCGGGCCCGGAGGCCGTGAGATCCACGCCCATGTCTATCCGCCGCACCATCCGGGCCACCGCGCGCCCGACGGCGAACTGCCGCCCTATGTGATCTGGGCCCATGGCGGACCCACCAGTCAGGTGCCGCTCGTCCTCGATCTGGAGATCGCCTACTTCACCTCGCGAGGCATCGGTGTCGCCGAGGTCAACTACGGCGGCTCCACCGGCTACGGCAGGGCCTACCGCGAGCGGCTGCGCGAGCAGTGGGGAGTGGTCGATGTCGAGGACTGCGCGGCCGTCGCCGAGGCGCTCGCCGCGGAGGGCACCGCCGACCGGGCCAGACTCGCCGTACGGGGCGGCAGCGCCGGCGGCTGGACGGCGGCGGCTTCGCTCACCACCACGGATGTCTACGCCTGCGGCACGATCATCTATCCGATCCTCGATCTGCTCGGCTGGGCGACGGACGAGACGCATGACTTCGAGTCGAGGTATCTGGAGTCGCTGATCGGACCGCTCGCCGAGGTTCCCGACCGCTACCGCGAGCGTTCGCCGCTGTACAACGTCGACCGGATCACCGCGCCCTTCCTGCTGCTCCAAGGGCTGGACGATGTGATCTGTCCGCCCGCGCAGTGCGAGCGGTTCCTGGACCGGACGGCCGGACGCGGAATCCCGCACGCGTACATAGCCTTCGAGGGAGAGGGCCATGGCTTCCGCAGGGCCGACACCATGATCCGCGCACTGGAGGCCGAACTGTCGCTGTACGCGCGGACCTTCGGCATCGACCGGACCGACATCCCGAGGCTGGAGCTGATGAAGTGACCGCCACACCTCAGAAGTCGGCGTCCCCGCGCGCGCAACTGCCGCCGCTGACCAGGCCCGCGCGGCTGCGTCCCGGGGCCAAGGTCGCGGTGGTGGCGCCCAGCGGGCCCGTCCCGCCGGAGCGGCTCGAAGCGGGGCTCGACATCCTGCGCGGCTGGGACCTCGATCCCGTCGTCGCCCCGCATGTCCTGGACGTCCATCCTCAGCTTGGTTATCTCGCGGGCACGGACGAGGACCGCGCCAGCGATCTCCAGGAGGCGTGGTGCGATCCGTCCGTCTCCGCGGTGCTCTGCGCGCGCGGCGGCTACGGAGTCCAGCGCATGGCCGATCTGCTCGACTGGACGGCGATGCGGGCGGCGGGCCCCAAGGTCTTCGTCGGCTACAGCGACATCACCGCGCTGCACGAGGCGTTCGCCCGGCGGATGGGCCTCGCGACCCTGCACGGCCCGATGGTCGCCACCGTGGGCTTCCTCAAGGACGCCACCACTCAGGAGTCGCTGCGGGCCACGCTCTTCGAGCCCGATTCGGTACGGACCCTGGGCCGGGACACGGCCCGCCCGCTTGTCCCCGGCCGGGCCCGTGGCGTCACGCTTGGCGGCTGTGTCAGCCTGCTCGCCGCCGATCTCGGCACTCCGTACGGGCGTCCCTCGGCGGCCGGTGGCCTGCTGCTGATCGAGGACGTGGGTGAGGAGCCGTACCGCCTCGACCGTGTTCTCACCCAGCTCGTACGCTCCGGCTGGCTGGACGGCGTCGCGGGCGTCGCGCTCGGATCCTGGACGGAGTGCGGTCCGTACGACGCCGTACGGACGCTGTTCCTCGACCGGCTGGGCGGGCTGGGCGTACCGGTCGTGGAGGAACTGGGCTTTGGCCATGGTGAGTCGACACTGACTATGCCGCTGGGCGTGCCGGCGGTCCTGGACGCCGAGAGCGGCACCCTCACCCTGGAGGTGCCCGCGCTGACCTGACTCCGCGCTGACCTGACTCCGCGCTGACCTGACTCCGCGCTGACCT
>NZ_FMDK01000313.1 GCF_900091995.1 Streptomyces sp. MnatMP-M17 | reverse complement strand
TTGCGGGCGACGTTGCGCGGGATCTCCTCCTCGCGGACGGCGTGCTCCAGGGCGGACTTGGACGGAGTGGACGTAGGTGAGCGTCAGCGGGGAGAGCAGCTTGTGGCAGCACTGGCCGGCGGCGCAGCAGCGGGGCTGGTCGCGCCGGGCGTCGAGGCCGCGGTTACAGCACTGGCAGGTGGTGCGGAGCTGGTTGAGCCAGGTGCGGACGTCCTTGGCAGTGAGCTTGGTGAGCTTCTTCTTGCCCAGGCCGGGGATCAGATACTGGTCGACGCAGGTGGCGTATCGGGTGTGGGTGTTCTCGCGGAGGTGGTGGATGGCGACGTTCTGAAGCCAGTACGTCAGGTACGCGGCCAGGCTGCCCTGTGCGGATGGAACAGGGAGTCCGCGGTTGCTGGCGGCGATCTTCTCGGTGAGCTTGGCTGGCTGCTCGACGTCATCCGCAACGAAGTCGGTAGCCCTCCATACGCCCAGGTTGCCGACATCCTCCGCCGCGAGATCACGGAAGGCACCTACCCTCCGGGTTCCCAGCTCCCGCCGGTCCGTGAGATCCAGGAGCGGTTCACGGTCGCCAACTCCACCGCGCAGAACGCCTACCGGTACCTCAGGCAGGCTGGACTCGTGTAAGCGGTCAAGGGGCGTGGTGTCTTCGTTCGCCAGTAACCGGAGCCGGGCAAGTACCACGGGCCGATCACGAGCTACCTGTTGCGAGACGAGATCACCCGTGAGGCTCGCGCGGCTGCCGCCGAGTTCGCCGACTTCAGTGATGACGAGCTGCTGGAACGGGAAGCGGAGCTGGACTAGCGACGGGTCACGATCCGCGAGGAGCACCGGCAAGTCTTCAGCGACTGCAGGAAGGCCAAGCGAGAGAAGAGCCGGCGCGGCCTGTTCCTGCCACCCCTCCACGACGACGACTCCGATCCGCACGTATGACAGATTAACCAATAGTGAGCTGTTCAGAGTTTCTTTACTTGATCAGGGCGTCCCGCTGGCGCGGCCCGCGCGCGCCCGGCCCCACTGGGCCGCCACCCGCTCCTGTCTCCGCCCCGCTCGCCGCCGACTTGTCCGCCGTCATGGACGAGTTGACCCGCGCACGGGAAGCCGCCCCGCAGTGGCTGCGGCACCAGAACGGGGCCGCCGAGACCATGCAGGAGATCCTGGGCAAGCGCAAGCGGACCCTCACGACGGAGATGCGGGACATGGCCGACCACCTGGGCGTCGTCGGGTAGCTGCCACGCAGCGTGGCAGTTCATGGACCAACAGTCGCGAACTGCCATGGTGCTCGCCTGGGGTGACGATTAGTCAGTGCCTACGGTCGGTGTGTCCACCGTTAGTGACCCAGGCCGGGGGTCCCAGTGAGCCAGCCCAGGAGCGATGCCGACCGCATGTGCCGTAGAGAGCTGTACGACGCCGCGTCGGGCGGGGGAGGTCCCCGCTTACTGCCGTGGACCAGCCCGGAGGGGAAGCCCTGCTACCTGAGCACCGATGGCCGGGGCTACCTCTCCGCCCTCGCCGACAGCATCGAGACGGTGCAGCTCAGCATGGGCCAGGAACTGTTGGAGTACGCCCGCGACGCCACCGTACCCGGCGCGAAAACCCTGTCGGCGACCGAATCCGCTGGCTGGCCTGCCGGTTGACCGAAGCCCTGGCGGACGCGCTCCGCGTAGCCGACTCGCGCGGGCAGCGTCTCCCGGACCCGGAAAAGGAAGAGGTGGACGAGGGTGCCTGACTCTGCGGACGGCGACGCACCGGTCCGCGCCTTCGCCCGGGGGCGCTACCGCTTCCGCGAGTACCACGTCACCACCATCCCCGACCCCTGGCCCTGCCGGCCTTCGCGGCGGTCTGCGTCACCGGCGAGGAAGGCAACTGCGGTGCCGCATCCGGCACCCTGCACACCCCGGACGAGCTCACCCGCTGGATCGCCGGACACTGCGCCCAGACCGGTCACCAGGACTACGAGCAGACCATCCGAGCCATACTCCGTGTCGAGCCCGGAGTCTGGCAGTAACGTCCCCTTGCGCCGACACCCCGCCAGCGGCAGCACCACCGTGCGCCCCGCGCTCCTGACGGCAGTAGCGACGGCAACACGCACGGATTCCCCCGCACAAACACGGACACCAGTGGAACCTGAAACCGCCGCTGATCTGCGAATACGCAGACAGAGAGGATTCGCGTAGCACACGTACTATGTGCTGGCGGGGGCTGCGCCGGTCCTGGTCCACAACTGCAATGGTGGTACGGCTCCGAATGGGCAGGCCTGTTCCCGTAACGGTTCCACGAACCCGACCGACCTGGAACTCGTCCAGGCCATCGCGACGCGAGCGGAGCGCAAGATCGGAGGAACCGGTGCGGTGAACGGAACCCTGAAGCACTCGTACGCCGAGAAGCTGCTTAACCGCTATCAGGGAATCTACGGCTCGCGAGGTCTCATCCCTGAGCAGAGCTACCTGGGCGGCGTTCCGGTGGCCAAGGGAACCAAGGGAAGCGCACGCCCTGACGTCTTCGATCCGGCAACCGGCATCATCTACGACTGCAGGTTCCTCATCCGTCCGGGGCGTGGCATCGGCAGGTCGCAGGCAGACCTGAACGCCAACAATGTTCCGGGTGCCACACTCACCATCGAGCTGAATCCATGACGAAGCCAGCTGCCCCGACGCCCCGACGGGTCACATCGGACTGGGCTGCCGCGCTTCCCGCGTTCGACGCCTGGAAGCCGCTGCACCTGCTGCACCGGATTGGTCCAGTCGTCCAGGGCATCTGTCTCGACCGTACGACGTCCGGCGACGGGTACACACCGACGGCGCATGTACACGCGTTGACTCGGGAGTTCCCGGTGATCTCCCTCACCCTGGGCGAGCGCCTGGTACGTTCCTCGGGGCAGCCGGAGAGCGTGCTCTTCGCGCACCACGAGAGCGAGTATCCGGCAGCCGTCGATGCTCTCCGAGAGCAGAGCGCTCTGTCTCTGAGAGAGGAATCTCCATCGCTGGAGCAGGTCGTCAGGGCCTACCACTCGGCCGTTTCCGCGCGCTGCGACCGGGGACTCCCGCCAGCCGTGGTGGAGATGGAGGACAGCGTCCTCATCGCGGCGGCGGCCGACCGGGCGGACCTTCTCCAAGACGGCCTGGCGCTCGCCGGTGAGCTGGCCGGCCTATGGCCGAAGTCCAGGATCCCTCTCAACTGGCCTGGCGCAGCGGCCTGGTTGGAAAACCTGCGAATCAAAGCGGCGAATCCCGGCGCCCTGGCGGCGACGGTTGACCACCAGATTGCCCAGCATAAACTCGCCAAAATTCGCAACTTCCGCGTGTCCTGAGGGCTCGCTAGCCGACGCGTTCGCCGACCCCCAGTAACGCGAAGGTCAGTTTGCTGCGCGCTTCAGTTCAGTACTACAAGGCTGGCGGCAACGGCCTGTCGCAGATCAAGTTTGATGGGTTTGACGAGGCCAGTGGAGCGATCGACCGAAAGGTAAGCGTCGCGACCTTTAGGCGTATCGGCAGGCCATGAACCAATCTCTAGCCCTTGAACAGAACGGTTATACTGGTCGGTGGGAGGTTCCCAGTGAAGCCGAGGCTGTGCGGGCTCGAAGGGTCCTCGGCAACCTCCTGATCACCAACATTCGAGTGAGGGTCGTACCTTGATGGACGTTAGCAAGGTCCTGGTTCGCGCATTCGTAAGCGTCGCCATCTCGATCGACTTGACGGACGATGAAGATATTGATCCGGATATCGCAACGGACATTCTTGAACCTGCAGCCGCCCTCTTCCGTGATCTCTCGGAAGAGGGGCGTCGGGAAGTTACTTCCCTGATTCTTGAGTGCGCTGAACTGGAAGAGAACCCGGAGCGTAAGAGGGCAATTCTGGGGCTTCCGGAAGCTATCGGCCTTCTCGATGAAGGCTGATCCAGGGGTGCCTTCCCTGGATCAAGGCTGAACGTGCATGAAGTCCTCCCTGGAACGGCCCAGGGAGGACTTCATGGCATTTGACGACAGTAGTTGACGGTAACGTCAGCGGACGGTTGCTGCATAAATCGGCAGATCGTCGCCGTCGCCGGGATCGACGGCGGCCTCGCCGAGGTCGCCCAGCGCATGGTTGAGGAGGTCGATGGCCTGGCGCTGGAGGCGGAGTCGGACGTGGGCGTAGATGTCGGCGGTGACGCCGATGTGGGCGTAGCCGAGGAGTTTCCTTGATGACGACGAGTTCGACGCCCTGTTCCACGGACGCCAGCGGAACGCAAAACACGCGCCGACGAGCAAAGAAGCAGGTAGAGCGGGGCCGCTTAGTGCTGGCCGGGGCCACACCGGTACTCGTTCCCAATTGCGGTTGGAGCGAACTCGCGTCTTATAGAGCGCGTGAAGGAATGCCTGCTCGTGGTAGTGCAGACGACACGTTCACGGCGGCCCGCCTACAGATCGACGGACAGGTCTTCTTCGGGAGGAATGCGCATGGTCGGCCGGTCGACATCCGGGTGAATGCTCAGACGAAGACGCACGCTGAAGCAGACGTTTTCCAGCAGGCGAAGGATGCTGGGGCGACTGGCACCAGAGCCGTTCTCCATGTGGACCGCGACTTCTGCCGATCGTGTGGTGCGACAGGTGAAGTCGGGTCGCTGATGAGTGGCCTAGATGTTGAGGAATTACTGGTACATTCACCTTCCGGAATCTTTACGATCAACGCAGTGCGAAGACCGTCCACACCAAGGCCGTTGGGGTAGAGCATCGTGATTACGCTGGCAGGAGACGACAGGGACGGCTCCAAGACTCGGGATTGGGAAGTCGAGAATCCTGAGCTGGAGCGGATTGTCCGATCCATCGCGGACCTTGATGGGAATCGACTTACCGAGATTTCCGTGACGGAAGACGAGCCATTCCGATACTTGTCGGTTTCGGGTGGTCCAGATCTCTACCTGGTTACCGGTGAGTCGGTCGATGGGGAGATTCTTCAGCTGACGGAACCTGATGCCGGTTCGGAGCAGATCGAACTGGTCTGTGGTGGCCAGATGGGATTGTTTGAGCGATCCTCGCTGGTTACTCAAGCTGAAGCCATCCGCGCTGTTTCGGAATTCCTGAGGGGTTTCCCTGACGGTTTTAGGGATGCCTGGTCTGTGGAGTAACGCCGCCGGGGAGTAGGTTCGAACCTACTCCCCGGCGGCGTTTTTGGGATACATAAGTTGCCCTTGACATGTAATGGCGCGGTGCGAAAGTCCGAGTTTCGAGCCGAGCTGCACAGGCGTATGGAGAAAGGGGAGGTTTAGCGTATCGGGAAAGGCATCGCCTTCGCGCTGGCTCGATTCTGTCAG
The DNA here is from genome assembly GCF_900091995.1 of Streptomyces sp. MnatMP-M17. Classification (GTDB taxonomy): domain Bacteria; phylum Actinomycetota; class Actinomycetes; order Streptomycetales; family Streptomycetaceae; genus Streptomyces. Next base: position 2,769 of record NZ_FMDK01000313.1, on the reverse strand, counting down.
CTCTCTGATGCTCAGGTGTTGAAGCGCTATCTGGAGCGAGCTTTGAGCGAGCCGGAGAATCGGGGATATCAACCATGGTGTCTGGGCGCCCTGCTGCTTATCGAGGGGCGCTTGGGCGTGAGCCTTTCACAAGGTCTACTTGAGCGGAATGGACTGTGGGATCGATGGTCGGCGTCAGGATTCCTTGAGAGCGGTGAGCCCTCTCATTGGGAGAGGGAAGTGGGTGACTGGATCGAGCTCGCCGAGAGCTTGGACTAGTCATCGACAGGCTGGGAAGGTTTGAAGAGAACACTTTGTGGCCAACGTCCATGACGAACGGAAGTCGCCGACCAGGGGGCAGCGCAGCGATCTTCCTGGTAACCGCTTGGTTGAGAATGGCCTTTCTCTCCGCACCGAGAGTTGTCCGCAGAGGAGGGTCGACGGACAGTTGGACACCGCGGGCAAGAGTCGGCCCGATGTTTTCGATGACGAAAACTAGTAGCGATGACCCGGGTACTCTCGGCCGAATGTCGGCGATGACGTATGGCTCTGCCTGTTCGCGTTGTGCTCGCTCAATGAGAGCGTTTGCTCTCGCGGCTGCTTCGGTTTGCTTGTGGCTGTACCGAAAGGTGACGAGAGCAGAGGGAACCGAGATCACAAGTGCGATGAACGCGATGACTGATGCGGTATCCATCTTCCGAGTTCACGTCGAACTGAACTCAGACGACCTCCACGTGAAACGTCCTAGTACTCCAGCTGTAGATAACGATCATGCTCTGCTCGCTGCTTGACGGGTGTAGTGGCTGGCCCGGGAACGGGCTTGATGGCGCCGTCGCCAGTGGGACCAGCGGAGCCAGTGGTCTGGCTCGTGAACAGGCCGGCCAACCAGGGCGATGAAGAGTCGCTGGATTTCGTTGCAAGTCAACGGGATCAGGTCGTCGGGGCCGGGGTGGAGATGGTGCTCGTCGGCGCGGACGACGGCCAGGAAGGCGTGGGCGAGCATGGCGAGGGTGACCCAGCGGGGCCAACGTGTAGCGGCGGAGCTGGTGCTCGTCCAGTCCGGCCAGGCCCTTTCCGGACTGGAACGTTTCCTCGACCCTCCACCTGGATCCCGCGACCCGCACGAGGACTGTCAGGGGTACAGACTCGGGTGAGTAGCAGCGGTAGTAGGCGAGTTCGCTGGCGGTGTGGTTGCGGCGGATCAGCAGGTGGCGGTGGCCTGGCTCGGTGCTGGACAGGTCGATGTGCGCCCAGTCGTAGATGCGGTGTCCTTTGGCTCCGGCTCCGGCGGACAGCTTCTGCCACGCCCGCTTGGGGAGCTTCTTGGCCAGGAGGTCCGCGCGGAACTTCCCTGCCCCGGTGGTGACCTCGTGGGTGCGGGCGACCGCGAGCACGTATCCGGTAGCGCGGTCCTCCAGAGCGGCGCGCAGTGTGGGGTTGCCGCCGTAGACCTCGTCCCCTGCCACCCAGGGTGTCTGGTGGCCGGAGTCCAGGAACCGTGTGATCATGCGGGTGGCCAGTTCGGGCTTGGTGGCGAACGCGGTGTCCGGGGCGAGTCCGGCGGCCCGGCAGCGGTCGGGTTGGTCGGTCCACGAGCGTGGGATGTAGAGCTCGCGGTCCAGGGCGGCATGTCCGCGCCGACCTGCGTAGGCGAGGTAGACGGCGACTTGCGCGTTTTCGATTCTGCCCGCGGTGCCGGTGTACTGACGCTGGACGCCGACGGTGTGGCTGCCCTTCTTCACGTCGCCGGTCTCGTCGACCACGAGCACCGCCTGGGCGTCATGCAGGTGCTCCACCACGTAGTCGCACAGGTCGTTGCGGACTGCGTCGGCGTCCCACTTGGCGCGGCTCAGCAGGTGCTGCATCGCGTCGGGAGTGGCTTCGCCGGCCCATTCGGCAATGGTCCAGCAGTTCTTCCGAGGAAGGTCCGCGAGCAGTCCCAGGACCAGATGCCGTATTCGCCGTCGGGGTTCGACCCGGGCGAACCTGCCCGCGATGCGGTCCATCAGACCCTCGAACGCTTCCTGCCAGCGGGCAGCGTCTACGCTGTGACCTGCGGCCACCGCGTGATCGTTTGTCTTCACACACCGATGATCAACGGTGGCCGCACCTGCCAGTGCCAGCAGAGCGGCACGGCTCGTAGAAGGAGACGCAGTGCTGGGATTGCTGGGCTTCTACGACGAACTCGACACCCGCTCCGCCCAGCCGAACGGATCGATCCTCGACGCCGTCCGGTCCGTCGGCGAGCCGGACGAGGCGGACCTGGTGGCCTACCTGGACGCCGGCCACGTCCTGATCGACGTCATGGAAGCGGGCCACGACGTCATCACCGGCAGCACCCACCGACACTCTCCGGGATGCTCATCCCTGGTGACCGACGGCACCTGGTTGTGGCGCCAGGACTTCCCGCACTACCTGGAAACCCACCACGTCTCGCTGCCCGTCACGTTCCTCGAACACGTCCGCAGCCTGAACTACCGGATGCCCACCATCGCCGTCGCGCAGTTCGCTCCGCACTACGACGAGACCATGCCCCTGGTTGGTTGGGCCTCGGCCGCCCCATGGCGATCGACGGCGACCACCCTCGTACCTGAACCCCGAGCAGTGAGCAGCAAAGCCCAGTTCGACGCGGCCATGCTTGCCCACGACCGGAACCGGCCGCAAGGCAGCTGGGGCAAGCGGCGTAAGCCACGGAAAGCGTAGGCACCAGCAGCTCAAGAGCGATCTACAGCTGGAGTACTAGTACTCCAGCAGGATTTCGCTGTCTGACCTGGTCTTTCGCCGGGGTGG
>NZ_FMDK01000603.1 GCF_900091995.1 Streptomyces sp. MnatMP-M17 | reverse complement strand
CCGGAGGGCGGCCACCCGTACGGATGGCCGCCCTCCGGTCCGCTCACGCCTCAGCGATCTACGGATTGCCGATTGTGCGGATCACTGGTTGTACGGACCGTAGTCGTAGTCCTCCAGCGGGACGGCCTGGCCGGAGCCGGTGCCGAACGGCGAGTAGTCGATGTCGTCGTAGCCGACGGCCGAGTACATCGCGGCCTTGGCCTCCTCGGTCGGCTCGACCCGGATGTTGCGGTAACGGGACAGACCCGTACCGGCCGGGATGAGCTTACCGATGATGACGTTCTCCTTGAGGCCGATCAGGGAGTCCGACTTGGCGTTGATCGCCGCGTCGGTGAGGACCCTGGTCGTCTCCTGGAAGGACGCCGCCGACAGCCACGACTCGGTGGCCAGCGAGGCCTTGGTGATACCCATGAGCTGCGGACGGCCGGAGGCCGGGTGGCCGCCTTCCGTGACCACACGGCGGTTCTCGGTCTCGAACTTCGACCGCTCCACCAGCTCGCCGGGCAGCAGCTCCGCGTCGCCGGACTCGATGATCGTCACACGGCGCAGCATCTGCCGGATAATGATCTCGATGTGCTTGTCGTGGATCGACACACCCTGCGAGTTGTAGACCTTCTGGACCTCGCCGACCAGGTGGACCTGGACCGCGCGCTGACCGAGGATCCGCAGCACGTCGTGCGGGTTGGTGGCACCCACGGTGAGCTTCTGGCCCACCTCGACGTGGTCGCCCTCCTCCACCAGCAGCCGGGCGCGCTTCGAGATCGGGAACGCCGTCTCGTCGCTGCCGTCGTCCGGGGTGACGACCAGCTTCTTGGTCTTCTCCGTCTCCTCGATACGGACGCGGCCTGCCGCCTCCGAGATCGGGGCGACACCCTTGGGCGTACGGGCCTCGAAGAGCTCGACGACTCGGGGCAGACCCTGGGTGATGTCGTCACCGGCCACACCACCGGTGTGGAAGGTACGCATCGTGAGCTGGGTACCGGGCTCACCGATGGACTGGGCGGCGATGATGCCGACCGCCTCACCGATGTCGACCAGCTTGCCGGTGGCCAGCGAGCGTCCGTAGCAGAAGGCACAGGTGCCGACCGCGGACTCGCAGGTCAGGACCGAGCGGGTCTTGACCTCCTCGACTCCGGCGTTCACCAGCGCGTCGATCAGGACATCGCCCAGGTCGACATTGGCCGGCGCGATGACCTTGCCGTCGATGACGACGTCCTCGGCGAGCATCCGCGCGTACACGGAGGTCTCGACGTCCTCCGTCTTGTGGAGCACACCGTCGGCGCCCTTGACCGCGATCTTCAGCTTGAGGCCGCGGTCGGTGCCGCAGTCCTCCTCGCGGATGATCACGTCCTGCGAGACATCCACCAGACGACGGGTCAGATAACCCGAGTCGGCGGTACGCAGGGCGGTGTCGGCCAGACCCTTACGGGCACCGTGCGTGGAGATGAAGTACTCCAGCACGGACAGGCCCTCACGGAAGGACGCCTTGATGGGACGCGGAATCGTCTCGTTCTTGGCGTTCGACACCAGACCACGCATACCGGCGATCTGACGCATCTGCATCATGTTTCCGCGCGCGCCCGAGTTCACCATCATGAAGATGGGGTTGGTCTTCGGGAAGTTCGCGTTCATCGCCTCGGCGACCTCGTTGGTCGCCTTGGTCCAGATCGTGATCAGTTCCTGCGTGCGCTCCTGCTTGGTGATCAGACCGCGCTCGTACTGCTTCTGGACCTTCTCGTCCTGTGCCTCGTAGCCCTGGACGATCTCCTTCTTCGCCTCGGGCACGACCACGTCGGAGATGGCCACGGTGACACCGGAACGGGTCGCCCAGTAGAAGCCCGCCGCCTTCAGGTTGTCGAGCGTCGCCGCCACGATGACCTTGGGGTAGCGCTCGGCCAGATCGTTGACGATCTCGGAGAGCTGCTTCTTGCCCACCGAGTAGTCGACGAACGGGTAGTCCTCGGGCAGCAGCTCGTTGAAGAGCGCGCGGCCCAGCGTCGTACGCAGCCGGAAGGTGTCGCCCTGCTGGTACTCCTGGACCTCGCCGTCCTCGACCGCCGGCGGCGTCCAGCCGCGCGGCGGGATGGTGCCCACCGGGAAGCGGATGTCGACCTTCGCCTGGAGCGACAGCTCCCGGTTGTCGAACGCCATGGTCGCCTCGGCGGTGGAGCCGAAGGACCGGCCCACGCCCTTGACCTCGCGCTCCTCCTCGTCCGTGGTGAGGAAGAAGAGACCGAGCACCATGTCCTGGGTCGGCATGGTGACCGGACGGCCGTCGGCCGGCTTGAGGATGTTGTTCGAGGACAGCATCAGGATGCGGGCCTCGGCCTGCGCCTCCGCGGAGAGCGGCAGGTGGACGGCCATCTGGTCACCGTCGAAGTCCGCGTTGAACGCGGTGCAGACGAGCGGGTGGATCTGGATGGCCTTGCCCTCGACGAGCTGCGGCTCGAAGGCCTGGATACCGAGACGGTGCAGGGTCGGCGCACGGTTCAGCAGCACCGGGTGCTCGGCGATGACCTCTTCGAGCACGTCGTACACGACCGTACGGCCGCGCTCCACCATGCGCTTGGCCGACTTGATGTTCTGCGCGTGGTTGAGATCCACCAGGCGCTTCATCACGAACGGCTTGAAGAGCTCCAGCGCCATGGCCTTCGGCAGGCCGCACTGGTGCAGCTTGAGCTGCGGGCCGACGACGATCACGGAACGGGCCGAGTAGTCGACGCGCTTGCCGAGCAGGTTCTGACGGAAACGGCCCTGCTTGCCCTTGAGCATGTCGCTCAGGGACTTCAGCGGGCGGTTGCCGGGGCCGGTCACCGGACGGCCGCGGCGGCCGTTGTCGAACAGCGCGTCGACGGCCTCCTGGAGCATCCGCTTCTCGTTGTTCACGATGATCTCGGGAGCGCCGAGGTCGAGGAGACGCTTGAGGCGGTTGTTCCGGTTGATCACACGGCGGTACAGGTCGTTCAGGTCGGAGGTCGCGAAGCGGCCACCGTCGAGCTGCACCATCGGACGCAGGTCCGGCGGGATCACCGGGACGCAGTCCAGCACCATGCCCTTGGGGCTGTTGCTGGTCTGGAGGAACGCGGAGACGACCTTGAGGCGCTTGAGCGCACGGGTCTTCTTCTGGCCCTTGCCGGTACGGATGATCTCGCGGAGGCGCTCGGCCTCCTCGTCCAGATCGAAGGACTCGAGCCGCTTCTGAAGCGCGGCGGCGCCCATCGAACCGTCGAAGTACGTGCCGAAGCGGTCACGCAGCTCGCGGTAGAGCAGCTCGTCGCCCTCCAGGTCCTGGACCTTGAGGTTCTTGAAGCGGTTCCACACCTCGTCGAGACGGTCGATCTCGCGCTGGGCGCGGTCACGGAGCTGCTTCATCTCACGCTCGGCGCCCTCGCGCACCTTGCGGCGCACATCGGCCTTGGCGCCCTCGGCCTCCAGCTCGGCCAGGTCGGTCTCGAGCTTCTTGGCGCGGGCTTCGAGGTCGGCGTCGCGGCGGTTCTCGACCTGCTGGCGCTCGACGGAGACATGCGCCTCCAGCGAGGGCAGATCGCGCGTACGGCGCTCCTCGTCCACGAACGTGATCATGTACGCGGCGAAGTAGATGACCTTTTCCAGGTCCTTCGGCGCGAGGTCGAGCAGATATCCGAGGCGCGACGGGACGCCCTTGAAGTACCAGATGTGGGTGACGGGCGCGGCCAGCTCAATGTGGCCCATCCGCTCACGGCGCACCTTGGCGCGCGTGACCTCCACGCCACAGCGCTCACAGATGATGCCCTTGAAGCGGACACGCTTGTACTTGCCGCAGTAGCACTCCCAGTCCCGGGTGGGGCCGAAGATCTTCTCGCAGAAGAGTCCGTCCTTCTCGGGCTTGAGCGTGCGGTAGTTGATGGTCTCCGGCTTCTTCACTTCGCCGTGGGACCAGGTCCGGATGTCGTCCGCGGTGGCGAGGCCGATCCGCAGCTCGTCGAAGAAGTTGACGTCGAGCACTTGTCGTCAATCCCTCTTTCGGGGGTTCGAGCCCCCTCGCGTCAGCGAGAAATATGGGGCACTTCAGCAATGGTCTGAACGGGTCCGGGGAGAGCCGGCCGGATACGGGATCCGGCCGGCCAACCCGTCAGACCTCTTCGACGCTGCTCGGCTCGCGCCGGGACAGGTCGATACCGAGCTCCTCCGCCGCGCGGAAGACGTCCTCGTCCGTGTCGCGCATCTCGATGGACATACCGTCCGAGGACAGCACCTCCACATTGAGGCAGAGCGACTGCATTTCCTTGATGAGCACCTTGAAGGACTCGGGAATGCCGGGCTCGGGGATGTTCTCGCCCTTGACGATGGCCTCGTAGACCTTCACGCGGCCGGTCACGTCGTCGGACTTGATCGTCAGCAGCTCCTGGAGGGCGTACGCGGCGCCATAAGCCTCCAGCGCCCACACCTCCATCTCACCGAAGCGCTGACCGCCGAACTGGGCCTTACCACCCAGCGGCTGCTGGGTGATCATCGAGTACGGGCCGGTCGAACGCGCGTGCAGCTTGTCGTCGACCAGATGGTGGAGCTTGAGGATGTACATGTACCCGATCGAGATCGGGTCCGGGAACGGCTCACCGGAGCGGCCGTCGAACAGATGCGCCTTGCCGGACGGCTGCACCATCCGGTTGCCGTCGCGGTTGGGGATCGTGGCCTCGAAGAGACCGGAGATCTCGTCCTCGCGCGCGCCGTCGAAGACCGGGGTGGCGACATTGGTGCCCGGGGCGACCTCGTCCGCGCCGATGGCCTTGAGCCGCTCCATCCACTCGTCGCTGCCCTCGACCTTCCAGCCCTGGCTGGCGAGCCAGCCGAGATGGATCTCCAGGACCTGTCCCGGGTTCATCCGGGACGGGACGCCCAGCGGGTTGAGGATGATGTCGACCGGAGTGCCGTCCTCCAGGAACGGCATGTCCTCGATCGGCAGGATCTTCGAGATGACGCCCTTGTTGCCATGGCGTCCGGCGAGCTTGTCACCGTCGGTGATCTTGCGCTTCTGCGCGACGTACACGCGGACGAGCTGGTTCACGCCCGGCGGCAGCTCGTCGCCCTCCTCGCGGTCGAAGACCCGTACGCCGATGACCTTGCCGGTCTCGCCGTGCGGCACCTTCAGCGAGGTGTCACGGACCTCACGGGCCTTCTCACCGAAGATCGCGCGGAGCAGACGCTCCTCCGGGGTCAGCTCCGTCTCGCCCTTGGGCGTGACCTTGCCGACCAGGATGTCCCCGGCGACGACCTCGGCACCGATACGGATGATGCCGCGCTCGTCGAGGTCCGCGAGGACCTCCTCGGAGACATTCGGGATGTCCCGGGTGATCTCCTCGGGGCCGAGCTTGGTGTCACGGGCGTCGACCTCGTGCTCCTCGATGTGGATCGAGGAGAGGACGTCGTCCTGGACCAGCCGCTGGCTGAGGATGATCGCGTCTTCGTAGTTGTGGCCCTCCCACGGCATGAACGCCACGAGGAGGTTCTTGCCGAGCGCCATCTCGCCGAGCTGGGTGGCCGGACCGTCCGCCAGCACCTGGTTCTCGACAACCCGGTCGCCCTCGTTGACGACGACCTTCTGGTTGACCGAGGTGCCCTGGTTGGAGCGGGAGAACTTGGCGATGCGGTACGTGGTGTACGTGCCGTCGTCATTGGCGACGGTGATGTAGTCCGCGGAGACCTCCTGGACCACACCCGCCTTCTCCGCCTTGATCACATCGCCGGCGTCGACGGCGCAGCGGTACTCCATGCCGGTGCCGACGAGCGGCGCCTCGGAGGTGATCAGAGGCACGGCCTGACGCATCATGTTCGCGCCCATGAGGGCACGGTTGGCGTCGTCGTGCTCCAGGAACGGGATCATGGCGGTCGCGACCGACACCATCTGGCGCGGCGAGACATCCATGTAGTCGACGTCCGTGCCGGGCACATAGTCGACCTCACCGCCACGGCGGCGGACCAGAACGCGGGGCTCGGTGAAGCGGAGATCGTCGGAGAGGAGCGCGTTCGCCTGGGCGATGACGAACCTGTCCTCCTCGTCGGCGGTCAGATAGTCGACCTCGTCGGTGACCTGGCCGTCGGTGACCTTGCGGTACGGAGTCTCGACAAAACCGAACGCGTTGACCCGGCCGTACGAGGCGAGCGAGCCGATCAGACCGATGTTCGGGCCTTCGGGCGTCTCGATCGGGCACATGCGGCCGTAGTGCGACGGGTGCACGTCACGGACCTCGAAGCCGGCCCGCTCACGGGAGAGACCACCCGGGCCAAGAGCCGACAGACGGCGCTTGTGGGTGAGACCCGACAGCGGGTTGTTCTGGTCCATGAACTGCGACAGCTGGCTGGTGCCGAAGAACTCCTTGATGGAGGCGACGACCGGCCGGATGTTGATCAGCGTCTGCGGCGTGATCGCCTCGACGTCCTGGGTCGTCATGCGCTCACGCACGACGCGCTCCATCCTCGCCAGACCCGTACGGACCTGGTTCTGGATGAGCTCGCCGACATTGCGCAGACGGCGGTTGCCGAAGTGGTCGATGTCGTCGGTCTCGACGACGATCGTGGTGCCGTTCTCGCCGACCGTCTCGGTCTCGCCGGCGTGCAGCTTGACCAGGTACTTGATGGTCGCGATGACATCGTCGGTGGTGAGCACGCCGGCGTCCAGCGGCTCGTCCGCGCCGAGCTTCTTGTTCACCTTGTACCGGCCGACCTTGGCGAGGTCGTACCGCTTGGGGTTGAAGTAGAGGTTCTCCAGCAGCGTCTGAGCGGCCTCACGCGTCGGGGGCTCGCCCGGGCGCAGCTTGCGGTAGATGTCGAGCAGCGCGTCGTCCTGGCCCTGGGTGTGGTCCTTCTCCAGGGTGGCGCGCATGGACTCGTACTCGCCGAACTCCTCCAGGATCTGCTCGGTCGTCCAGCCGAGAGCCTTGAGGAGGACGGTCACGGACTGCTTGCGCTTGCGGTCGATACGGACACCGACCATGTCGCGCTTGTCGATCTCCATCTCCAGCCAGGCACCCCGGGACGGGATGATCTTGGCGGAGTAGATGTCCTTGTCGGACGTCTTGTCGATCGAGGAGTCGAAGTAGACACCCGGCGAGCGGACGAGCTGGGACACCACGACACGCTCGGTGCCGTTGATGACGAAGGTGCCCTTGTTGGTCATGAGCGGGAAGTCGCCCATGAAGACCGTCTGGGACTTGATCTCGCCGGTCTCGTTGTTGGTGAACTCGGCCGTGACGAAGAGCGGGGCGGCGAACGTGAAGTCGCGCTCCTTGCACTCGTCGATCGAGTTCTTGGAGGGCTCGAAGCGGTGGTCGCGGAAGGTCAGCGACATCGACCCGGAGAAGTCCTCGATCGGAGAGATCTCCTCGAAGATCTCCTCCAGACCGGACTTCCTGGGGACGTCCTGCCCGTTCTCGAGAGCCGCCTCGACACGAGCCTTCCAAGCGGCATTGCCGAGCAGCCAGTCAAAGCTCTCGGTCTGCAGCGCAAGGAGGTTCGGAACCTCGAGGGGCTCCTTGATCTTTGCAAAGGAGATGCGCAGCGGGGCGGTGCTGGCGCCGTTGTTCGTATTCGCGGTCGAGGCGTTGCGCGAGGCGGCCAAGAGGGGGTCCTTCCGAGGGCTCGGACTCACTACGCGCGTACCGGTCCCAAGCTGGCACGGAGAGAGAAAGCCCAGTTCAGGGCCTTTCAACCACCGATGCTCATACGAGGGGGTGCCCCTGGTGACGGGCAGGGAGCAGCTAACAGGCAGCGCAAAGGGTCAGTGTAGCCACTTGGCACACTGATGTCCAGAGCGGGTTTTCCGACACCCTCGTTGTTCTCAACACCCTTGTCTCAACTGCGGCAAGCCTTCGCGCCGTAGGCGCACATCGATACTGCCCTCTTCGCCGTCGATCCATGCCTCGGATCCGGATCGATTGTGCCGACTGCGCCGACGCGTTCCTGAGAATTGCGCGCTGCGTGCGGTTCGTCAAGGCCCCCCACCCCCTGCGGAGCGTGACTGGGCGTACGGAAGCACGGCGATGATCACGATACTCGTCGCGAACGGAAGAGCAAGGCAGCCCCCACGGGAACGCGGAAGGGCGACCACCCGACCGGGTGATCGCCCTGCGCGTCAACATCGCGCCTCAGGGGCGCCGAGACTGCCTCCGTACGCCCTGGGGGCGGGCGGTGGCGGACTCGTATGGGGTCACTTGACCTCGACGGAGGCGCCGGCGCCCTTGAGGGACTCGGCGGCCTTCTCGGCGGCCTCCTTGGCGACCTTCTCCAGAACGGCCTTCGGAGCGCCGTCCACGAGGTCCTTGGCCTCCTTCAGACCCAGGGAGGTCAGCTCACGCACGACCTTGATGACCTGGATCTTCTTCTCGCCCGCACCGGTGAGGATGACGTCGAACTCGTCCTGCTCCTCGACGGCCTCGGCCGGGGCACCGGGGACACCGGCGACCGGGGCGGCGACCGCGGCGGCGGCGGTGACGTCGAACTTCTCCTCGAACGCCTTCACGAACTCGGAGAGCTCGATGAGGGTCATCTCCTCGAACTGCGCGAGCAGGTCTTCCTGGCTGAGCTTCGCCATGATGGCGGTCCTTCCACTAATTCGGCTGGTGCCGTATGTACAGTTCCGCGGGCGTACCGGCCCGCTGTGACCGAGCGAGCGTGATTACTCGGACTCGGCCTCGACGGGAGCCGGCGTACCGGCACCGCCCTGCTCTTCCCTCTTGACGCGAAGCGCTTCCGCCGTGCGGACGAACTTCGACGGAAGGGCCTGGAAGAGCGAGGCAGCCTGCGACTGCTTGCCCTTCATGGCACCTGCCAGCTTGGAGAGCAGAACCTCGCGGGACTCGAGGTCCGCGAGCTTCTTGATCTCATCGGCGCTGAGCGCCTTACCATCGAGGACGCCGCCCTTGATGATGAGATTCGGGTTGTCCTTGGCGAAGTCACGAAGACCCTTCGCCGACTCCACCGGGTCACCGGTGACGAAGGCAACCGCCGTCGGACCCGAGAACAGGTCGTCCAGCGTGTTGATCCCGGCCTCGTTGGCCGCGATCTTGGTCAGCGTGTTCTTCACCACGGCGTACTGGGCGTTCCCACCGAGAGAACGGCGCAGCTCCTTGAGCTGCGCCACGGTGAGACCCCGGTACTCGGTCAGCACGGCGGCGTTCGAGCTGCGGAACTTGTCCGTCAGCTCGGCCACCGCGGCAGCCTTGTCGGGCCTTGCCATGAGCGTCGGCCTCCTTCCGGGTGATGAGGACCGCTCAGAAGGGGCTGGGCAAAACGAAACGCCCCGGCGCAGGCGCACGGGGCGTAGCTCGACCGAATGGAATCCGGGAGCTGTCCACAGTCACCTGCGCAGGTCGTCCGCAGCTAGCGGATCCTTCGGCCGCCGCACCCTCTTACGAGCACACGGCAACGACCAGCGGTCTTTGGCTTCTCAGGAACAGTACGTGAAGGGCGACGGGCCAGGCAAATCGGGGCGCACGACCGTCAGCCGGCCTGGGCGTCCGCCATCATCTCCGCGAGGTCAAGGGTCTCGGAGGCCGGCGGAGCCTTGATCGTCACGGGCTTGTTGAAGTCCACGAAGGTGATCGTCATGTCGAGCGGGCCCTTCTTGGACTCGCCGCGGGTGCGGAACTGCTTGGTGTGGTCCTCGCCGTCGATCCACATGTCCATCGTCAGCTTGTCGACGCCCATGTCCTTGTACGCCTTGAGAGTCTTCTCGCTCTTCTCCTTGGCCTTCGCGTCGTTCCCCAGCGCCGCGGTCATCTGCTCCAGGGTGAGCGTGCCGGTGTAGTGCGTCGTGCTGACGCCGTCGACGGTCTCCTCGCCGACCTTCTTCAGATCCTTGGCCGCGGTGAGCGTGCCGGACTCCGCGGCCGGGTTCTTGTCCACCTGGCTGGAGAGACCGCCCAGCGGGTTCTCCCCGCCCTTGGAGAGGGCCTCCATGGGGAACTTGATCCAGCTCTTGCCGTCCATCTCCGCCGCGGCTTCCTTGCCGCCGTTCATATACATGCCGTCGGAGGTGATCCGGATCTCGAACTCCTCCTGCTTGCCTTCCACCTCGCCGCGCATCTTCATCTGGACGGCTATCGGCTTCATGCTCATCGAGGCCTCGCCCTCGATGGTGCCCTCACCGGGAACGCTGCCCTTCATCGTGTAGCTGACCGAGGTGAACTTCTCGTTGTTGGCGGCGGCCTTCTGCACGGCGGCGACCGGGGACATCTCCACGGTCTTCGCCGGGGCCTTACCGCCGTCGGTCTTGCTCTCCGCGGCGGGCTTGCCGCTCTCCGCCGAGCAGGCGGCCGTGCCACAGAGCAGCGCGCCCGCGAGCACGGTCGCCGCGATGGTCCGATAAGTCGTCTTCATGGATTCCCCCCACGAATAGGCAAAAGATCTTCCAGGCCTGGCGAACTCTACCGTCCGCCTCTGACAGCGCCCGCTGAATAAACCCGCTGAACCCGCTGAGCACAGAGGCCGGTCCCCGCGCCTCCGGAGAGGTGCGGGGACCGGCCCTTCGTACATGCGCTACGTGCCGTACGCGTGGCCCGCGGCTGCCGTCACTGTCAGACGGAAGCCGGGTCCTCCTCCACGAGGAGGTTGCGGGTGCGGTTGGCGTCCAGCGGGATGCCGGGGCCCATCGTCGTCGTCAGGGTCGCCTTCCTGATGTAGCGGCCCTTCGCGGCGGACGGCTTCAGGCGGAGGATCTCATCCAGCGCCGCGGCGTAGTTCTCCACCAGCTTCGTCTCGTCGAAGGAGACCTTGCCGATGATGAAGTGCAGGTTCGAGTGCTTGTCGACACGGAACTCGATCTTGCCGCCCTTGATGTCGTTGACAGCCTTGGTGACATCCGGGGTGACCGTGCCGGTCTTCGGGTTCGGCATCAGACCACGCGGGCCGAGGACACGGCCGAGACGGCCGACCTTGCCCATGAGGTCCGGGGTGGCGACGACGGCGTCGAAGTCCAGCCGGCCCTTCGAGACCTCGTCGATCAGTTCGTCGGCGCCGACGATGTCGGCGCCCGCGGCACGCGCGGCCTCGGCACGGTCACCGGTCGCGAAGACCAGGACCCGGGCGGTCTTGCCGGTGCCGTGCGGAAGGTTCACGGTGCCACGGACCATCTGGTCGGCCTTGCGCGGGTCGACGCCCAGACGCATGGCCACCTCGACGGTGCCGTCGAACTTGCTGGTGGTGGTGTCCTTGGCGAGACGGACGGCCTCGAGCGGGGCGTAGCTGCGCTCCCGGTCGATCTTGGCGTCCGCGCTGCGAAGAGCCTTGCTGCGCTTCACTTCTTCTCCTGGTGGTTCGTACAGATGTGGAGTTCGTGGTCCGGGCCGCGCATGGCCCTGCCACTGGGGCTTGCCCGGCTGGATCAGCCCTCGACCGTGATGCCCATGGAACGGGCGGTGCCGGCGATGATCTTCTCGGCGGCGTCCAGGTCGTTGGCGTTCAGGTCGGGCATCTTGGTCGTGGCGATGTCACGCACCTGGTCGCGGGTGAGCTTCGCGACCTTCTTGACGTGCGGCTCGCCGGAGCCCTTGTCCACACCAGCGGCCTTGAGGATCAGCTTGGCGGCCGGCGGAGTCTTGGTGATGAAGGTGAAGGAGCGGTCCTCGTAGACCGTGATCTCCACCGGCACGACCATGCCACGCTGCGACTCGGTCGCGGCGTTGTAGGCCTTGCAGAACTCCATGATGTTGACGCCGTGCTGGCCCAGTGCGGGGCCGACCGGCGGAGCCGGGTTGGCCGCACCGGCACTGATCTGGAGCTTGATAAGCCCCGTGACCTTCTTCTTCTTGGGAGGCATGTGCTCTCTCCGGGTCCTAGTGAGAGTTTTCAGCCGACCGTCCGGTCATCCGGATGGAGGCATACCGCACAACGATAACGGGTATAGGTGCGCGGCCAAAAACCGACAGGTCAGACATCTGTGGGAGCCTGTCTGACCTGGTCGGAAGCTGTTGTTCCGGAGTGTTCGTTCCGGAGCGTCTCGCTCAGTTCTTCTGGATCTGGTCGAAGCTCAGCTCGACCGGAGTCTCCCGGCCGAAGATCTCGACCAGGCCCTTGACCTTCTTCGAGTCGGCGTTGATCTCGTTGATGGTCGCCTGGAGCGTGGCGAACGGGCCGTCGGTGACGGTGACCGAGTCGCCGACCTCGAAGTCCAGCACCTGGACCTCGACCTTGCGGGCCGGAACCGGCTTGCCCTCGGCCTCGGCGGCCTCACGGGCGGCCTTCTCCTCGGCCTCCGGCGCGAGCATCTTGACGATCTCGTCCAGCGTCAGCGGATACGGGTCGTAGGCGTTGCCCACGAAGCCGGTGACGCCCGGAGTGTTGCGGACGACGCCCCAGGACTCGTTCGTCAGATCCATCCGCACCAGGACATAGCCCGGGAGCTTGTTCTGGCGGACGTTCTTGCGCTCGCCGTTCTTGATCTGGACGATCTCTTCCTCGGGGACCTCGGCCTGGTAGATGAAGTCCTCGACGTTCAGCGAGACGGCACGCTGCTCCAGGTTGGCCTTCACGCGCTTCTCGTAGCCCGCGTAGGTGTGGATGACGTACCACTCGCCGGGCAGACCGCGGAGCTCCTCGCGGAGCGCGGCGATCGGGTCGGCGGCGACATCGGCCGGGGCCTCGCCCTCGGTGTCCTCGTCGTCGCCCTCGTCGTCACCGGACTCGCCGTGCGCGTCCTCGGCGGAGTCGTCGTCCGCCTCGGTCTCGTCGTCCTCGATGTGGAGGGCAGCCTCTTCGGCCGGCTCGCCCGCGGCGATATCAGCGGCTTCGGCCTGGTCTGGCTCGACAGCGTCCGCCGCCTCGACGATGCCGGTTTCGTCCTCTCGGGACTCCTCCGACTCGCTGGCGTCGTTCAGTTTCGGGTCAGACACGGTGGCTGCTTCTTCCTGGCTCAATGGGTGGAACACGCGAAAGGAGCGCCGCGCCGGGCGCCCTTCGCGGGATCAGCCGAAGACGTACTTGATCGCATTCTGGAAGCCGTAGTCAATCACGGTCACCAGACCGATCATGATGACAACGAAGACAATCACCACTGTGGTGTACGTCGTCAGCTGATTGCGAGTCGGCCAGACGACCTTGCGCAGCTCGGCGACGATCTGACGGTAGAAGAGCGCGAGACGGCCCAGAGGACCCTTCTTGCCGCGCTTGCCACCCTTACGGGGCTTCTTCGACTCAGCGGACTCATCGTCGGCATCAGGCTTGTCGATGGAGCCCACGGCGTCCGTCACGCTCTCTCACCTGATTCCCGGTCGTGGCCGTGCCGCGCCCGGGGGAGCCGCACGGCGGTGCATTGAATGTACGTACATGTGCACACAGCCTGGCGGAGGCTTGTGTAGCAGGGCCGGAGGGACTTGAACCCCCAACCGCTGGTTTTGGAGACCAGTGCTCTACCAATTGAGCTACGACCCTTTGTGTCTTCCTCAACCTACCGCATCCGACCGGGTGCACGGAGTGCCTGGTACGGACCTGTCTGCCGAGGCCCAACGACGAGTGAGTGTACGTGGTCGTGGCGCCCGCGTCGAACAGCTTGTGCCGTAACGATTCCCGGCCGGGCCGTTCGCGGAGCCGTCCTCCTCCTGTTCGCCCGACGTTCGCTGGACGAAACCTGTGTGCCAGGGAGGTTTCGGGTCTGGGACCATGGCCCTATGAGCGCTGCAATCCCACCCACCGAGCGCCGGGTCTCCGCCCGCGTCGGCGCGATCTCCGAGTCCGCGACCCTCGCCGTGGACGCCAAGGCCAAGGCACTGAAGGCCGCCGGGCGTCCGGTGATCGGCTTCGGCGCCGGCGAGCCCGACTTCCCGACGCCCGGCTATATCGTCGAGGCGGCCGTCGAGGCCTGCCGCACTCCCAAGTACCACCGCTACACGCCGGCCGGCGGGCTCCCCGAGCTGAAGGCCGCCATCGTCGCCAAGACGCTGCGTGACTCCGGCTACGCGATCGAGGCCTCCCAGGTCCTGGTGACCAACGGCGGCAAGCAGGCGATCTACGAGGCGTTCGCGGCCATACTGGACCCCGGTGACGAGGTCATCGTCCCGGCTCCGTACTGGACCACCTATCCCGAGTCGATCCGGCTGGCCGGCGGTGTCCCGGTAGAGGTCGTGGCCGACGAGACCACCGGCTACCGCGTCTCCGTCGAGCAGTTGGAGGCGGCCCGTACCGAGCGTACGAAGGTCGTGCTCTTCGTCTCACCGTCCAACCCGACGGGCGCCGTCTACAGCGCCGCCGACACCGAGGCCATCGGCCGCTGGGCCGTCGAGCACGGGCTGTGGGTGCTGACGGACGAGATCTATGAGCACCTTGTGTATGGCGACGCCCCATTCACCTCGCTGCCCGCCGCCGTACCGGAGCTGCGCGACAAGTGCATCGTCGTCAACGGTGTGGCGAAGACCTATGCGATGACCGGCTGGCGTGTGGGCTGGCTCATCGGTCCCAAGGACGTCGTCAAGGCCGCGACCAATCTCCAGTCGCACGCCACGTCCAATGTGTCCAATGTCGCGCAGGCCGCCGCGATCGCCGCCGTCTCCGGTGATCTCACGGCCGTCGCCGAGATGGGTGCCGCCTTCGACCGGCGCCGCCGGACCATCGTGCGGATGCTGAACGAGATCGACGGTGTGCTCTGCCCTGAGCCGGAGGGCGCCTTCTATGTGTATCCCTCGGTCAAGGCCCTCCTGGGCAAGGAGATCCGGGGCAGCCGGCCGCGGACCACGGTCGAGCTGGCCGCGCTGATCCTGGAGGAGGTCGAGGTCGCGGTAGTGCCCGGCGAGGCTTTCGGCACGCCCGGATATCTGCGGCTGTCGTACGCGCTCGGCGACGAGGACCTGGTGGAGGGCATCGCCCGGATCCAGAAGCTGCTGGCCGAGGCGCAGGACTGACGCTCTCCGCGGCCTTGCCGCACGAAAACGCATGAATTGCACGCATGAACCGCATGAACCGCATGAAAAAACGGGCTCCCGGTGATGGCCGGGAGCTCGTTTTTACGTTCGGGCAAGATCTCGATCGGGGAAAGGGGCTGCCGGTCGGCCCTCACGTGCGGCAGGATCCTGGAATGGAGAGCACCACCCGCCCCCGCGACCTCAGCCTGCTGCCCAAGGCGCATCTGCATCTGCACTTCACCGGTTCGATGCGGCCCACGACGCTGCTCGAACTCGCCGACAAGTACGGCGTCCATCTCCCCGACGCGCTGACCAGCGGCGAACCGCCCAGACTGCGCGCCACCGACGAGCGCGGCTGGTTCCGCTTCCAGCGGCTCTACGACATCGCCCGGTCCTGTCTGCGCGCGCCGGAGGACATCCAGCGGCTGGTGCGCGAGACCGCCGAGGAGGACGTACGGGACGGCTCGGGCTGGCTGGAGATACAGGTCGATCCCACCTCGTACGCACCGCTGCTCGGCGGACTGATCCCGGCGCTGGAGATCATCCTGGACGCCGTGGACGCCGCCGCCAGGGAGACCGGTCTCGGGATGCGGGTGCTGGTCGCGGCGAACCGGATGAAGCATCCGCTGGAGGCCAGGACTCTGGCCCGGCTCGCCGTGCGGTACGCGGACCGTGGCGTCGTCGGCTTCGGGCTCTCCAACGACGAGCGCCGCGGGATGGCCAGGGACTTCGACCGCGCCTTCGCGATCGCCAGGGAGGGCGGACTGCTGGCCGCGCCGCACGGCGGCGAGCTCACTGGGCCCGCGTCCGTACGGGACTGTCTGGACGATCTGCGCGCCGCCAGGATCGGGCACGGCGTCCGGGCCGCCGAGGATCCCAAGCTGCTGCGCAGGCTCGCGGACCGGGGTGTGACCTGCGAGGTCTGTCCGTCCTCCAATGTGGCGCTGGGCGTCTACGAGAAGCCGGAGGATGTGCCGCTGCGGACGCTGTTCGAGGCGGGCGTGCCGATGGCGCTCGGCGCGGACGATCCGCTGCTGTTCGGTTCACGGCTGGCGGCGCAGTACGAACTGGCCCGCGCGCACCACGGTTTCAGCGACGCGGAACTGGCCGAGCTGGCGCGTCAGTCGGTACAGGGCTCGGCGGCGCCGCCGGACGTACGGGAGAAGCTGCTGTCGGGGATCGACGCATGGCTGGCGGACGGCGTGTCCTAGAGGCTGACGTCCTAGAGGCTGACGCCGACCGTCACGGGCTCGTTCACCAGCGTGATCCCGAAGGCCTCGTGGACTCCGGCGACCACCTCGCGGGCGAGCGCGAGCAGATCCTCGGTGGTCGCCGCGCCTCGGTTGGTGAGGGCCAGGGTGTGCTTGCCGGAGATACGGGCCGGGCCCGTGCCGTATCCCTTGGTGAACCCGGCCTTGTCGATCAGCCAGGCCGCGGAGGTCTTCGTCAGGCCCTCGCCCGCGGGGAACGCGGGCGGTGTCACATCGGCGCCGAGGCGGGCCCGTACGCGGCCCACGAACTCGGCGTGTTCCCGCTCGGTGAGGACCGGGTTGGTGAAGAAGGAGCCCGCCGACCAGGTGTCGTGGTCCTCGGGATCCAGCACCATGCCCTTGCCCGCCCGCAGTTTGAGGACGGTGTCCCGGGCGACGGCGGCGGGCACGCGGTCGCCGGGCTCGACGCCGAGCGCGCGGGCCGTCTCGGCGTACTTGAGCGGGGCCGAGAGCCCGCCCGCGTCCTCCAGCGCGAAGCGGACCCGTAGGACGACATGCCGCTCGGGATGCTCCTTGAAGCGGCTGTGGCGGTACGAGAAGGCGCATTCGGCGTTGGTCAGCGTGACGGTCTCGCGGGCGGCGCGGTCGTAGGCGACGACCTCGGTGATGGTGCTGGACACCTCCTGGCCGTACGCGCCGACGTTCTGGATGGGTGTGGCGCCGGCCGATCCGGGGATACCGGCAAGGCATTCGATGCCCGCCAGGCCCGCGGCGACGGTACGGGCGACGGCGTCGCTCCAGACCTCGCCCGCGGCCAGCTCCAGCGCGGTGCCGTCGAGCGTGAAGCCCTGGGTCGCGATCCGCAGGGCCGTGCCCTCGAAGCCCTGGTCGCCGATGACCAGATTGCTGCCGCCGCCGATGATCAGGAGCGGCGTGCCGGCCTCGTCCGCCTCGCGTACGACGGCGGTGACCTCGTCGTCGGTGGTGGCCGTGACGAGCCGGGCGGCCGGGCCGCCGAGCCGGAAGGTGGTCAGAGGAGCGAGAGGCGCGTTGTGGAGTTCCTGCACGGGGACAAGAGTACGGGCCGTCACCGTCCGGAGATCGGACGGTGACGGCCCGGAGTCGGGCGATACAGGACCGGGCGGCCCGGAGTCGGGCGGCCCGGAGTCGGGCGGCACAGGGCCGGGCGTGTGCAAGATCAGACGGCCGCCCGTTCACGCAGGTCCTTGTCGTCCGTGTCTCCCACCTCGCCGGCGGCTGCGGCGTTTTCGCCGGTCGGAGCGGTCCGCCCGGCGCGCCGCCCAGGGATCATCAGCGCGGTCAGCGCCGCGAGCGCCACCGCTCCGGCGCCGATCCAGAGCGCGGGGACGGTGCCGTCGACGAAGGAGTCGCCGGACTCGTAACCGCCCTGCGCGGCGAAGACCGCGCCGAGGATCGCGACTCCGAGCGCTCCGCCGACCTCGCGCAGGGCGTTGTTGGCGCCGGAGGCGATGCCCTGTTCCGCCGGGCGGACGCTGGACATGACCAGGCTGGCGGCCGGCGCGAAGTACAGACCCATACCGATACCACTGATGATCAGAGCGGGAAGCTGGGCCGCGTACGACACGCCCGGTTCGATGACCAGCGCGAACCAGCCGAGCCCGATGGCCTGGAGGGCCAGTCCGACGGCGACGACGGGACGGCCGCCGATGCGGTCGGAGACCAGTCCGGAGATCGGCGCGACGAGCAGAGGCATCGCCGTCCATGGAAGCATCCGCAGACCGGCCTCCGTGGGCGAGTAGCCGAGGACGCCCTGGAGGAACTGGCTGAGCAGGAAGATCGAGCCGAACATGCCCAGGAACATCAGCAGGCTCGCCGCGTTGATGCCGGTGAAGGCACGGCTTCTGAAGAGGCGCATGGGCAGCATCGCGTCCGGGCGGCGCACTCCATGGCGTACGAAGGCCACCAGCAGCGCGGTCCCCGCGAACAGGCCCAGCAGGACGGAGGTGCTGGTCCAGCCGTCGGTGTTGGCGTTGACCAGGGCGTAGACGATGCCGAAGAGGCCGCCGCTGATCAGTACGGTGCCCGGAACGTCGAGCCGGGCGCCCGGCCCGTACGACTCCTTCAGACGCAGCCGGGCGAGCGGCAGCAGGGCCAGGCCTATCGGGACGTTCAGCCAGAAGATCCAGTCCCAGGAGAAGTGCTCGGTGAGGCTTCCGCCGACGAGCGGACCGCTGGCGACGGCGAGGCCGGTGATCGCGCCGAAGATACCGAGGGCCGCTCCTCGGCGTTCCGCCGGGACGGCGGCGGTGAGCAGGGTGAGGGCGAGGGGCATCATGATCGCCGCGCCGACGCCCTGGACGGCGCGCGCCGCGATCAGCGCGTCGATGCCGGGCGCGAGGGCCGCGGCGGCGGAGGCGCCGGTGAAGACCGTGAGGCCGGTGAGGAAGAGCCTGCGGCGGCCGAACCGGTCGCCGAGGGCCGCTCCGAACATCAGGAGAACGGCGAAGGTGAGCGTGTAGGCGTTCACCGTCCACTCCAGATCCCCCAGCGCGCCGCCGAGGTCCTCACGGATGGACGGCAGCGCGGTCGTGACGACGAGGTTGTCCAGGGCCGCCATGAAGCTCGCGGCACCGGTGATGACCAGGGCCCAGGCGGCGGAGCCTCGGGCTGCTGACGGAGTCATCGTTCTCCCTTTCAGGTTAGTAATTGATGACTAACTTTCTTGGACAGAAAAGTCGGACTTGGGCAGAAAAGTCGAACAGAAGAGGGCGTTCGCACGCGCCGGAAGGCGCTCGCGCGCCCACGCGGCTCAGCCGTCGGCCGGCCGCGCGGAATCGTAGAAACCGGACCAGACGCGGTCCTCGGGCGGAAAGCCCAGGGAGACCAGGGTGTTGATCAGCATTCCGTAGGCGAGGAAGGTCGTGGTCTCGTTGATGTCCGCGCCGAGCGCGAGGTGGGCCGTGTCCCAGAGCCTCAGCCAGCCGGCCCGTACGGAGTCGCCGAAGGCGTGGTCGCCCGCGGCCTCCGCGGACGCCACCGCGACATACATCTGCATCTGCATATGCAGCTTTTCCGGATCTTCGGCGATGAGCTTCTGGTACGCGCCGGCCATGGCATGGAGGGCCTCCTCGCCCTTCAGCCCTTCGGACGCCACCTCGAAGACTCGGATGGTGTCCGCGAGACAGCGCTGGGACGCGGCGAGGAAGATGGCTTCCTTGTTCGGGAAGAGCCGGAAGAGATACGGCTGCGACACGCCCACACGGCGGGCGATCACCTCCGTGGAGGTGCCGTTGTAGCCGCTGCGGGCGAACTCCGTGATCGCCGCGCGGATGACGCTCTCGCGCCGCTCATCTGCGCTCATCCTGACCATACGAGAAAGTTATTGGCCACTCACTAACTTTGTCAACCGGGAGTCGGGGTGGCGAACCCGGGGACGCAAGAGACGGAGCGTAAGGGGCACCCGCCATAGCGAGCACCCCTTACAGCGCGGAGAGAAGGATCGCGCGGATCTGGCCAGACGGATCAGGCCAGGCGGACAACGGCGCGGGACATCCCCAGCACCTTCTGTCCCGCGCTCATGGCCGTCAGATCGACCCGGACGCGGCTGTCGTCCAGCTTGGCCGCGACCTTGCCGCTGACCTCGACCAGCGCGCCCATGTCGTCGTTGGGCACCACGACGGGCTTGGTGAAGCGGACGCCGTACTCGACCACGGCCCCAGGGTCGCCGACCCAGTCGGTCACCACCCGGATCGCCTCGGCCATGGTGAACATGCCGTGCGCGATGACATCCGGCAGTCCGACCTCCTTGGCGAACTTCTCGTTCCAGTGGATCGGATTGAAGTCCCCGGACGCACCCGCGTACCGCACCAGCGTCGCCCGCGTGACGGGAAAGCTCTGTGCGGGCAGCTCCGTACCCACCTCGACCTCGTCGTAACCGATCTTCGCCGTCATCGGCCTCACGCCTCCTCGGCGGCGCGCGCCACCAGCTTCGTCCACGCGGTCACGACATGTTCGCCGGCCTCGTCATACACCTCGCCGCGTACGTCGATGATGTCGTTCCCGGCGAGCGACTTGATCGTCTCGATGGTGGAGGTGACCGTCAACCGGTCCCCCGCCCGTACGGGACGGGAGTACGCGAACTTCTGGTCGCCGTGCACCACTCTGCTGTAGTCCAGACCGAGCTGCGGATCGGCGATGACATCCCCCGCGGCCTTGAAGGTGATCGCGAACACAAACGTCGGTGGGGCGATCAGGTCGCTGTAGCCGAGCGCCTTGGCGGCCTCGGGATCGGTGTACACCGGATTGGGGTCGCGCACCGCCTCGGCGAACTCGCGGATCTTCTCCCGGCCGACCTCGTACGGCTCGGTGGGCGGATAGCTCCGCCCCACGAAGGACTGATCGAGCGCCATGGACTCGCTCCCTCCTGATGGATGTGACCACTACATAACGGCACGGGGCCGCTACAGACGAACAGGGCCGCCACAAACGACACGAGGCCGTCCCCCAGTGGGGACGGCCTCGCATACGAGCCTGATTCAGCGCGTTTCGCGGTGCGCGGTGTGCGAGTTGCAGCGCGGGCAGTGCTTCTTCATCTCAAGACGGTCCGGGTTGTTGCGCCGGTTCTTCTTGGTGATGTAGTTCCGCTCCTTGCACTCCACGCAGGCCAGCGTGATCTTCGGGCGGACGTCGGTGGCAGCCACGTGAGTGCTCCTTGGACGGACAACGGATGAAAAGATGAACGCAGAAAAGAGTAGCCGATCGAAGGACCGACCCCGCAATCGGCTACTTTGTGTAGCGGTGACCGGACTTGAACCGGTGACACAGCGATTATGAGCCGCTTGCTCTACCGACTGAGCTACACCGCTTCGATGTTGGATCTCCTCGCCCGGAGGCGAGGATCACCGAACATCTGAGCCCCAATACGGAATCGAACCGTAGACCTTCTCCTTACCATGGAGACGCTCTACCGAC
>NZ_FMDK01000272.1 GCF_900091995.1 Streptomyces sp. MnatMP-M17 | reverse complement strand
CCCAGTCAGGATCCGAACGATCCTGACTACCGGCGACTGCGATACGTGCGCTATGCCGACCTATGCCGAGTTCGGCATAGGTCCGCTTATGCCGTGTGCCGGGTTATGCCGACTGTGGCGGTGGCAGGATGGTGAGCTCTGCGCCCGCCTCGGAACGGTCGGCATAACCCGTGGCCTCCGTCTCAGAGCGTCTTGAGGAACGCCAGCAGGTTGTCCGGAGCGGTGAAACGTCCGGGGGTGCTGCCAGCGGGGGCTGTGCGCGCGAGCGCACGCTCTTTGATGTTCATATCGGCGTGCAGATAGATTTGTGTGGTTTCAGTTGATTCGTGGCCGAGCCAAAGGGCGATCACGGAGACGTCAACTCCCGCGTGAAGGAGTGCCATTGCGGTGCTGTGCCGCAGGGTGTGCGGGGTGACGTGCTTGTCGGCCAGGGACGGGCAGGCGACTGCGGCGGTCCGGGTGTGCTTGGCGACGAGGGACTCGACAGCATCCCGGCTGAGCGGAGTGCCGCGGCGGGTCGGGAACAGCGGATCGTTCTGCTCGCCGCCCCGCTCCTTCAGCCAGATCTTGAGTACCTTGACGGTGTTGCTGGTCAGCGGGGTGCACCGGTCCTTGCGTCCCTTCCCGTGGCAGCGCAGGTGAGGACCGGAGCCCAGATGGACGTCCTGGAGCGTGAGCCGGGTCAGCTCGCTGACGCGCAGTCCGGTGTGGACGCCGGTCAAGAGCAGGGCATGGTCACGCCGTCCAGTCCAAGTAGTGCGGTCCGGGGCTGCGATCAGGGCGTCGGTCTCCGTGGTGGTGAGGTAGTTGACGATGGCCCGGTCGAAGCGCTTGGGCGGGATCGCCAGCACCCGCTGGATCACCGCCGCGTGCTCGGGCGCCCGTAGGGCCGCGTAGCGGAAGAACGAACGGATCGCGGCGAGACGGACGTTGCGGGTCGCCGCGGTGTTGCCGCGGACGGTTTCGAGATGCTGGAGGAACGCGCCGATCGTCGGGGCGTCCAGGTCGGCGATGCTCAAGCGGGCCGGCGGCCGGCCGGTGCGCTGCTCGGCGAAGCCGAGCAGGAGGGTGAAGGTGTCGCGGTAGGCCGCGATGGTGTGCTGGCTGGCCTGGAGCTGGAGCATCAGTTTCTCGGTGAAGAAGCCTTGCAGCAGGGGTGCGAGGTCGCTCATGGCCGGCCTCCGAAGCTGTTTTCCAGGCGGGCCGCGGCCAGGGAGAGGAGTTCCGGTGAGCCGGAGAGATACCAGTACGTGGACTTCGGGTCGGCGTGACCGAGGTAGGTGGTCAGCAGCGGGAGCTTCGCCTGCACGTCCGCGCCGTCGCGGTACCACTCCAGCAAAGTGGTGGTCGCGAACGTGTGTCTCAGATCGTGCATACGGGGCCTGCGGCGGCCCTCACCTGCGGTGATGCCGGCGGCGGACAGCAGTTGGACGAAGGTGCGCGGGAGGTTGTGGGAGTCGAGCCGGGTGCCGCGGGTGGAGACCAGGAAGGCAGCCGTGCTCGGAGCGGGCCGCTGGAGATCCCGCTCCCGGGCATACCTGCGCAGTGCCATGACGGTGCTGGTATGCACCGGGACCTGCCTCGACTTGCCGAACTTCGTCTCCCTCACGGTGAGAAGACCACAAGCAAGGTCGACGTCGGTGCGGTCCAGGCCGCAGGCTTCGGATGTGCGCAGGCCGCTCACGGCCAGCAGGCCGATGAACGTGTGCCAGGTGCGGGCCCGGAAGGCCGGACTCAGGGCACTCGTCGCCGCGAGCAGGCGGTCCAGCTCGGCGGGGGTGAACAGGTGCGGGGTGATGCGCCGGTAGTGGTGCGGCAGGGCGTCATCGGGCGGGATCTCGGTCGCCGGTTCCAGGGTCTTCAGGTGCCGGGCGAAGATCCTCACAACCATCAGCCGCCGGCTCCAGTGCACTTCATCGGTGCTGCGAGGGGTATCCGTAGCCCAGGCGAGCGCGGCCCGGGTGGTCAGGATGGTGTCGCCTGTGTGCTCCAGGTAGCCGATGAAGCTCATCAGCTTCTCGCCGAAGGTGGTCAGCTTGAATCCCAGCCGTCGGCGCATGGCCAGGTACTCCTGCGCGTGCTGTCGAAGCGGGATCATCGGGCACCGCCTCCCGGCCACGCCTGTGCCAGGGACCGCAGGGCTTCATGGTCGACTTTTGCGTAGATGCTGGTGCTCAGCTGGCTGCGGTGGCGGAGTACCTGGCCCACTTCGGGCAGCGGGGCCCCGGCCCGCAGGATGGCGGTGGCCAGAGTATGGCGGAGCCGGTGGGCTCCCAGCCGTGGCAGTCCGGCCCTCTCGCAGGCCCGCCCCATGATCGCCCGGATGCAGGTTCCCGTCAGTGCCTGATAGGGAGCCCGGGCGGTGAGAAACACAGCCGTGGCCGAACACCGGGGACGGTCCTCCATCAGGTAGTCCGAGAGCACTTCGCCGACCTCCGCCGTCAGCGGCAGCCGCTCGACGCGGGAGCCCTTGCCCCGCACGGCGATCTCGCCCGCGTGCCAGTCGATGTCGCTCAGCTGGAGGGCGGCGGCTTCCGCGCCGCGCAGCCCGAGACGGGCGAGCACTGTCAGCACTGCCCGATCCCGACGTCCTGCCGACGTCTCCGTGTCCGGTGCGGACAGCAGCGCGGACACCTGCTGTAGTTCCAGTCCACGGGGCAGAGAATCGAGCCGCCAGCCCGCCACCGCGGGGACCGACCCGGTCAGCGATGCAGGGATCCGGCCGTCCACGTGCAGGTAGCGCAGCAGCGAACGGACCGCCGTCACCAGGGCTTTCGCCGACCACACGCTCTCGGCGTCCGCGGTGTGCCGCACCATGAACGCGGTCACCTGCGCGGCATCCAGCCGAGCCAGCGAGTCGGCCAGCGGATCCGGCAGCGCAGCAAGGAACTTGCGGGCCTGGCCGCAGTAGCAGCGGACCGACTCGGCCGCCAAGCCCCGCTCCCCGCGCAGGTAGGCACCGTAGTCCGCCAGCACCTCCTGGACCGCGTCGCCGCCGGCCTCGACCGGAACCGGAACCGGAACCGCGCTGACGTGCCGCAGCACCTTGATCACTGCCCCCAGCGACCGCCGGGCCACCGGCTCGGAGGAGCACACCGCCCGCCGGAAAGCCAGAAACTCCTCCACCCTCGCCGGCGTCAGCCCGGCCGCGACGAGCTCACGCCGTTCCATCCACAGGCTCAGGCGCCGCATCATGAGCACCGCGTCCCTCACCGACGACGCCGCGTACTTCCGAGACACCAACTCCGTACGCACCAGCGACTCGTACGGAGCCAACGGCCCCGTCACCACCAACGGCACCGGCCCACGGCGCCGCTCTCCGATCGCATCCATGATCTTCTCCTGTCTGCAGGCAACTCGCCTACGCAGACAGGGATACGAGCCACCTCGGGCAGAGGCCGCCAGTTATGCTGAAGCTTTCGAAACCAGACCCAGGCCTGCACCTGGCGCGACGACGAAAACGGCCACCGCGCCGCGCGACCGCCCCGGGCACAAGAAACGAACAGCACACCGTGAGCAATACAGGGAGGGCCCGCCTCGACATCACAGAGGCGCTCGACGAAGCCGAACCCCGGTACCCGCCACATCCCCCGTACGGGACAGGATCCGCGCGGACCGGCGCAGTGCGTCGAGCGCTCTTTCACACGCTTCCTTCTGACCAGATCAGCTGGCGGTCCACTCAAGGCGACGGGATACAGCGAGGAGATAGTTGAGGATGTCACGGAGCTGAAGCTCGTCTGGGCCGAGAGCCATGAGCAGCAAGGTGTACTCGATGGATCCCGCTCCCGCCTGATGGGCGTGGCGCAAGGTGAGCAGTTGCTGTGTGAGGTCGCCGGTCCGGGCAGCGCGGGCCAGGTAGGCCTGGAGGTCGGCAGCAGGCGGGACGGGCATGCCCCGGCGTCTGTTGTCCGCGAGCACGGCAGCCTTCATCTCATCCGGGATGTAGCGGTGCCGGCGGATCCCGTCGAGTACGGGGATGCCGTCCGCATCCCGGACTGAGTCGGGCGCGTGCTCGGTAATCTGGTCCAGCAGGACCCCCAGTACATCGAAGAGCGCGTCGGCACCGTACGCATCCAGGTTGCCCAGGATCTGCTCCATGAGCGCCGGTGATGCCCCATCTTCGGCGCACTGGCTTTGTGCCTCGCGGAGTTGTGTCGCGGCCCGGAGCAGGGCCCGTCGGTACTGCTCAGTTTCCTGAGGGGAGGGAGTGTCCCAGTGATCGCTCATGGTGCGCTCCTTCGCTCGTGTGGCCGCTTTGCCGACACAGCGTAGGGTCACGCGTGGTGCTGCAGAGGGTCCATGGGCCGTGTCGGCTCGGAGTCCACCCGGCCGACTGGAGCCGCGCGCCAGTCAGCGCCGCACGGCCCCGGCTCCGCCTGGCCGCATCCGAAAGAGAGCTGATCACGCGATGACGACCGCTCAGTGTCCGTGCTGACGATCCCCGAGCCGCACGCAGGGCGGGCGGTGTTCGGCGACGCCCCGACGTTGGTTGCCACTGCCCCGGAAATCGTGTCAGCGAGCCGCTGATGGTGACTGCCGCCGCCGGAGATGCCACCTTCAAGTGGTCTGTTACTGTGCCCCGTTCACTGGCCGACCGCACCCTGGCGACTGCGTCGCGCTCGCTCCTGTGCTGACACCGTGGCACAGGTGCAGCGGCCGAACCGAACGCGAGCTTTCGGGTCATCCCGTCCGTCCGGCGGCGATGGAAAGGACAGGCCGCGTGCTGCTGTCGTGCCGGTCTTGTGGGCAGATCCAGGGGGCCACACCGTTTATCACCTCGGCCACGGCGGGTGGAGTGGTCGGGACAGCACGGGACGGGAACGCCGCCTGTGGGCTCCAGCACACCGTCCTGCAAGTGTCCGGACGGACCGCCTTCAAGAGCCTGCCGTCACACAGCCATCTCAGGCGGGGATTCCATGGATTCCACAGGAGTGCGGTACGCGGCAAGGACTTGTCCGGTTCAAGGCCACTGCCGTCCAGGTCGAGGAACGCAGTCAACTCCCCAGGCACATCGTCGTCGTACTCGATGCTGCAATCCGGGCCAGAGAAGATCGTCGCCGAGTTGGACCACTGCGGCCTCGATATACGGGGCGGGCCGAGCGGACAGCCACCGGTCTTACATGCCTCTTCCAGAGGATCGTCTGGACAGCGGGAGACCGCTTCGTCGGTTCGCAGGCGGCTCGACGTAACGGTGGCGCGGTACCCGAACCGCCTCCACAGACTCCGCTTCCCTCCCGTGCAGCTACTGTGCGAACCCCCGCAGCGACAGGAGCACGCTCGTAATGATCAACGAAAACATGACCCGGTGGCCGGCCCTGGCCACCGTCATCTCCGCCTCAACCGCCTCCGCTGTCGTGCTGCTGACGGCCGGGTGCGGTACGGGCACGGGCGCCGGGGCCGTCCCCGACGGCTGGAGGACACTGACGACTCCCGCAGTCACGGTCGCGTACCCGCCAGCCTTCACCCGGCAGACTGACGCCGAGCGCAGCAAGTACAACGCGGCTGCCGCCGCCCTCGCCGAAGGCGGCGAGTCCGTCGCGATCATCACGGTCCAGCTCGGCTTCACCAACGCCGACTCGGCCGAGGAAGCGGCGATCGGCGCCGAGGCGGGCATCGCCCTCGGCTCGACCCTCGGCAAGCAGGAGCAGATCACGGTCGCCGGGCCGGACGGCGGTGAGGAGGCCCGGCGCGTCAACTTCGCCTTCACCGAGAAGGGCACGCAGTACCAGGGCGTGATCGTCGCCGGCCTCGACTCCGCCCAGAAGTCCTACGCGGTACGGATCGACGCGGCCGGAGGGAAGCTCGCTGAGGGCGAGCTGAAGCAGATCATCGAGTCCATCACGGTCAAGTAGACGGGGTCCTGAAGTGTGAACCGGAGAACGGCGGGCGGGTCCGCATCCGCAGGATGTGCGAAGTCTGCGGGCAGACGCTGAGCTGGGAGAAGACCGGCAGTGCCTACGAGCTTGCGGATGGCGCGTTGGTGGAGGTCACGGACACAGAGCTGGATGCTCTGCCCTTGGACTCGACCCGTGCCATAGAAGTCGCGGGTTTCAGCCCAGCTGGCGCGGTCGAGCCACTGAGCCTGGGGCGGGCCTACCACCTCATCGCCGACGGCGACATTGCCGCCAGGCCCTACGCGATCCTCGTCCGGGCCCTGCAGTGCGCCGAGAGAAACGCGGTGGTGAAGTTCGTGCTGCGGAACCGGGAGCAGATTGGGCTCCTGCGAGTCCAGGGCAACGCTCTGGTGCTCCACCGGCTGCTGGCACCGGACGAGGTGCACCCCGCCTCCGCCCTCGCGCCAGCCGAGTGCAGGCTTTCCATCGGCGAGGTGTCCGCCGCACTCGTCCTGGCCGACACGCTATCAGCGGATGGTCTTGAGGGTTTCACCGACGCGTACACCGAAGCGCTGACCGAATGATCAGTGCCAAGGTGAAGGCTGGCGGGCCACGAGCGTGGAGGGGCCGGAGCGGCCGAGCGCAGAGGTAACAGATCTTATGGCGGCCCTGAACGAGTCCATAGAGGTGGCTCGGTCGTCACGCGTTGTAAACACTGCAGAACAGGACATTTGCTGATAGCCCTGGCATGCGTACCCGGGGAGGGAACGCTGCTCCGAAGAGGACGGGCGGGGCCGGCCCCGCGAGCGCAGGTTGCACAGCGATGTGCGCTCCAGCTGTGCTTACGGCCGCAGAGAAGGGACTTCGCACCTGTAACCGCGCGAGCGTTCTATGGTGGTGGTCATGGACGTACTCGCCGGACTCCTGGACGGACCGCGGGCCCGGGGGGCGTTTCTGCTGCGCATGGTGATGGAGCCGCCGTGGTCGGTGCGCATTGAGGACCGGGCGCCGCTCTGTCTGATGTGTGTCACCCACGGCGAGGCCTGGATCGTCCCGGACGGCGGCGGGGAGCCGGTGCTGCTGCGCCCCGGGGACATGGCGGTCGCCCGCGGCCCCGAGCCATACACCACCGCTGACAGCCCCGGGACAGCGCCCCGTGCGCTGATCGGGCCCGGCGGTGTCTGCCACACACTGGAGGGCGAGCCGCTCGCCCAGTCCATGCGGCTGGGCGTACGGACCTGGGGTAATGCCTCCGACGGCGGTACGACCGTCCTCATCGGCACGTACCAGATGGACGGCGAGGTCAGCAGACGCCTGCTGGACGCCCTGCCGCCCCTGCTCCAGCTCCCCGCTGGCGCCTCGAACAGCCCTCTGATGACGGTCCTCGACGAGGAGATCTCCCGGGACGAGCCGGGGCAGAGCGTGGTGCTCGACCGGGTGCTGGACCTGATGCTGATAGGTGTGCTGAGGGCGTGGTTCTCGCGGCCGGACGCGGAGGCCCCCGGCTGGTATCGCGCCAGAGCTGACCCGGCCGTCGGCAATGCCCTGCGGCTGATCCAGAGCGAACCGGCCCGCCCTTGGACGGTCGCCGAACTTGCCGCTGCCTGCGGAGTGTCCCGGGCCGGGCTCGCGCGCCGCTTCACCGAGCTGGTCGGGGAGCCCCCGATGGCGTATCTCACCGGCTGGAGGCTCGCGCTCGCCGCCGATCTGCTGCGCGGGACGGATGCGACAGTCGAGTCTGTGGCCAGAAAGGTCGGCTACAGCAGCTCGTTCGCGCTGAGCGCGGCCTTCAAACGGGTACGGGGAGTCAGCCCCCAGGAATACCGCACCGGCACCACCATCCCGCCGCACCACAGGCGCGCTGACCTCTCGGGTTCTCCGGGGTTATGCATCCGATCGGTAGAGGCTCCGCGCCGGGTACGGGCTCACGGGCCCACGCGAGCATCGGTTCGGCGAGCGGCCGCAGCGTTACCGGTGATTCGCCATGAGGCCCCCGGCGGCTCCTCCGTAGTTTGCCTCTCAGTCCCCGACACGTGACGCACAGTCAGAGATCAGACCGGAGGGTCGGTTTCCGCAGTGCCTGGACTTGAGTTGTAAGCGCGCGCAGCCTCCACGACGCGGTCACCCCGGTCAGGCGTGATGTCGATCTTGGCGATCATTCCTGGGGTGACCATGCTGCCCAGGATGTAGCTCCACAAGGTGGAGAGCCGGTATCCGAGATCCGCCCGATCGGTAAGCGCGCGGGACATGATCTGGATGCCGGCATACCCGCCGACAATGAGTTCAGCTGCTTCTCGCGGCTCTACGGTAGGAAGGAGTTCCCCCTGCTCGCGGGCTGTCTCCAGCAGAGGAATGAGGGCCTCAGGCCACTGGCGGTACGGGCTGCTGTGGTCGACTCCTGGAGGAGCCCCTTGATCGGTTGAAAGCCTGGCGCTGCCCCTGACCAGGGCATCCTCCACGAGGCGATGAGAAAACATAAACGTTATGTCGACGATTTCCTGGATCTTGCATACCTGCGGGGCGACGGCACCGAGGTTCACCTGTTCGTCCAGGAGGGCCTGCGCGAGTTCTTCCTTGGACTTGAAATGATGGTAGAAGGCCCCCTTGGTGAGGCCGGCCCGCGTGAACACCATGGTGAGAGTTGTGGAGGCGTAGCCGTGCTCGTCGAAGGCCGCACCAGCGGCTTCGAGGAGCGCTCTGCGCGTTCTGACGGCGCGCTCCTGCTGTGCCATAAAAAACCCTTCCGCACGATCGGGGCTGCTGGAACGGCAGCTTCACCCCGTCGGAAGCCACCGGTCAATCCCATTGATAAACATACCGGCGTGCACGTACTGTGAGCAGCCCCCGGCGGCGCGCGCCGGCGGGCTGGGCACCGGCGCCTGCCGAGCCCCGTACCTCCCGGAACCTGGAGCATGGCGTGGCACATCCCCGCATCGGGTATGCCGATCAGCCGGGACCGCTGCTGGCGATGCCCGCGGTCCGGGTGACGGGTCCGGTCGTGCCCATACGGCATTGCCCTCTTCCTGGGCTCGTAGACGCCGCAGTCTCGCGGAACAGGCTCCTGGGTTTGCGGGGCTCACATCGCGAGCGGGCGCCCGCGTGGATCTCCCCGGCGGCCATCTCGGCCGGGCGCGTGACGCGCGTAGCGGTACCCGCTCCAGGGCCGGGGACCGGCGGGTCCTGGCAGTTCCGCATCCGTTGACAGCACAGCAGGTGGGCTCGGGGGAAGACGATGGGGAGATTCGAGGAGCGGCGCTTCGAGAAGCGCTGCGCGAGACGCCTGGCCGATATGCCCCTGCCGGTTCCGTTCAGCGTCGATGCGCTGATCGCCAACATCGAGGCTGTCAGAGGCCGCCGTATCCGGCTGCTTCCGGTCAGCGACCGCGATACCGACCTGCGCACCGCCTGCGGGCTGCGGGTCCAGACCGGGGAATGGACGATTATCTGCTACCGGCGGCGGCCGACCTACAACCAGACGCTCCATACGATCCTCCACGAGATCGGCCACGAGTGGCTCGGCCACGGCACGACGCTTACTGCGGAGGAGACTGCGCGCTACGTTCCCGCTGTCATAGGCGACGAACTCCTTCGGCCGCTGGGCGGGAACGCCGTTGTCCAGGCCCGTGCCCGGTACGACACCGAAGAGGAGCGGGAAGCCGAACTGTCCGCCTCGCTCATCAAGCGCGCCGCCCGGCAGCAGGCCCTGCCGGGGACGGACATGGTCAGTCTCCTTGAGGCATCGCTGTCTTCCCCCACTGTCCCGTTCCGGCGCGGACGGATGTAGGCCGCCATGCTCGGCTTCTTCGCCTACGCCGCCGCGACCGCCATGACGGCGCTCACGGTGTGGCGTCTTCCCGCAGGTCTGTACGGGGACGTGCGCGGCCGGCGGCTGTGGGGCTGCTACGTCGCGTCGGCCGCGGCACTCTGGCTGCGCTCGCCCGCAGTCGAACACGCGCTGAACCATTCGCCTGTCACCGACGTATCCGTCCTGGCCGGGCACTACGCAGGGACCGCCGCCGTCCTCGCGATCCTCGGCTTCGTAGCCGCGAG
The DNA here is from genome assembly GCF_900091995.1 of Streptomyces sp. MnatMP-M17. Lineage (GTDB taxonomy): Bacteria > Actinomycetota > Actinomycetes > Streptomycetales > Streptomycetaceae > Streptomyces. The sequence continues at coordinate 7,043 of NZ_FMDK01000272.1, read as the reverse complement.
TTACGGGACGGCAAGCCGGACGGTGACTCCCCGGCACCTCGTGGTCTCCCGGTGGGCCACCAGGATCGCCGGTCAAACCGCGGCCGGCGCCCTCACGGCGATGACCGTGTTCTTCTTCACCGTGGTGGACCGCAGCACGCCGTCTGACGACTTCGTCACCGATCACGCAGGGCAGTGGGGGGCGACGGCCTACCAGGGTGTCTTCTACCTATTCCTGGCCGGAGCGTCGGCTGTCTGCGGCTACCAGTGGTCCAGCGCGGCACGCCGTGCCGAGACGGGCCTGCTGCGCAGCGGTCTGGTGCTCATGTCCCTCTCCATGGCGCTCGCGTTTCTCTACGCCCTGGCCCGTACGGCGTTGATGTGGATCGCAGTTGCCGTCCCGTTGAGTGAGCGCGCCGGGCAGCGGGCCGCGACCGGGACCGAGGCGCTCATGATCTTTCTGTCCTTCGTGTTCGTGGCGGGTGTGAGCATCCCCGCGGCGAACTCGGCGACCGCACGCTGGACCTACGCGCGCACCCTGTGGCGGATCCATCCCCTCTGGCGGGACCTGATGACCGCAGTCCCCGACATTTCCTTCCGGCCGCCGGCCTCCCGGCTGCGCGAGGTCACCCGGCTGTCCTCGGTCGAGGTACGACTGGACCGCTGGACCCAGGACATCGCCGACGCCGTCGACCAGTTGCGCCATTTCGCGCCGCCTGCCCTGCTGGGCGAGACCGAGGCGGCAACTGCCGGACATCCTGACCCTCAGGCTGCGGCGGAGGCTCTCTGGATCAAGGCCTCGCTGCTCGCACATGCCTGCGGCGCGCGCTTCATGAGGCCGTCCCCTGGGCTGCCGGACAAGCCGATCGCCGACGGTTACGCGGAAGCGGCGTGGCTGAGCCGTGTGCAGGACGCCTACGCACGGATCACGTCACACGAGGTCGCGGCCGTTCTCAAGGCAGCGGCTCCGCCTCGCGAGCGCACGCACCGGCCGCCACCGGGCCCGCCTGCCGGACGGACGACGCCATTTTGACGAGATTTAGGACGAACACACCGGATCGGACGACTGGTTTGCCAGGTAGGTGGTGCGTTCCTCGTGGGTGAGGTCGCGGCGGACGGTGCGGCAGATCCGGTTGATCGCTTCGGTGGGATGGTACAAGTCCAGATTCCACAGGCGTATGGTCCCGTCGTCGCTGCCGGTGGCGAGGATGCGGCCATCTGGGCTGAACGTCACTGCCCCCACCCAGCGCGTGTGGGCATGGAGGGAACCGAGTAGTGTTCCGGTCTCCGCGTCCCAAAGGCGTACGGTCGGTGCGCCGCCGGCGACGAGCGTGCGGCCGTCGGGGCTGAACGTGACGGACATTTCTCCCTCGGTGTCGCCGAGGAGTGTGGTCCTGGCTGTACGGCGTGCAGGGTCCCATAGCCGGACTGTTCCGTCGTCACCGGCGCTGGCCAGCGTCCGCCCGTCCGGGCTGTACGCCACCGACCAGACTGCTCTCGTGTGGCCGGTGAGAGTGGCGTCGAGCCTTCCTGTGTCGGAATCCCAAAGGCGTACGGTCCGGTCGATGCCGCCGGTGGCGAGGGTGCGGCCGTCCGGGCTGAAGGCTGCGGACAGGATGCCCTCGGTGCGGTTGGTGAGAGTGCGCAGACTCCTTCCGTCAGCCACGTTCCACAGTCGTACGGTCCTGTCGTTGCTGCTGGTGGCGAGGATGCGGCCGTCCGGGGAGAACGATGCCGAGCGTACGAAGTCGGTGTGGCCGGTGAGGGTGCGCCGGACACGGCCGGTAGCTCTGTCCCACAGCCGTACGGTGCCGTCGTGCGCACCGGTTGCCAGGGTGCGGCCGTCCTTGTGGAAAGCCACCGCGGCCACACTGACGGGGCCGCCGTCGGCGGGTGTGAGGGGCTGCAGGTTCTCGGCCCTGGCCACGTCCCAGAGGCTCAGGGTCTCATTGTGGCCGTTGGAGCTGGCGATGGTCCGTCCGTCCGGGCTGAACGCCACGGCCAGGACACCGCCGGGCTGGAGGGGCAGGATGTCGTTGGTACGGCCGGTCGTCACATCCCAGACCCGGACCGACCCCTCGATGCCGCCCGTCGCGACAGGGCGGCCGTCGGGGCTGAAGGCGAGCGACCTCGTGGGTCCGGTTTCGGTGAAGTTCTCCCGTAGCCGACCGGTGGAGGCGTCCCACAGCCTGACGAAACGCTCGCCACCGGCGGTGGCGAGCGTACGGCCGTCCGGGCTGAACCTCACCGACAGAGCGCTGTATTTGTCGGCGTTGAGCGTTCTGCCGGTCCGCCCGGAGTCGACGTCCCACAGTCGCACCGTCGCGTCGGTGCTCGCGGTGGCGAGGGTGCGGCCGTCCGGACTGAACGTCACCGCGGCGGCGGTCTCGGTATGACCGGTGAGGATGTGCAGGAGAACGCCGGATGCCACGTCCCACAGCCTCACCGTGCGAATGCCACGGACAGCACATCCTTCGTGTGGCCGCTCAGACGTCTCTGGGCTGGCGGCACGGCCGCGTACACGCTGTCGACGGCCTCGGGGGTGGGGCTCGTCCGGTATGCCTCGACCGCCAGCAGGGAGGCCAGATCGGGGTCGGTGTCGCGGAATGTGGCGGACTGGGCGGCAAGCATCCGGGATTCGGCGACCCGCCGTGCGTCGAGGGCCTCTTGCCGCTGTCCGAAGGCCAGCCCGGCGGCGATGACGACGATCACGAGCAGACAGATCAGGACGGCGTTGACGCGTCTGGTCCGGCGGACCGCGGTCTGCTGGCGCTTTTGACTGGCGACCAGCAACGCGGTGATCTCGGCGGGCAGTCCGCGTTGCCGGTACCAGGCCGTGCCCTCGGCGAGGTCGGTGCCGTCCAGCAGATCGCCGGGATGCGCGCTCCCCGTCCAGCGCGCGTGCCGTTCTCCGGCACGGCGCAGCCAGTCCTGGAAACGGTGGTCCTCGGCGACCCACTCGCGTAGTTCCGCCCAGTCGCGGATGAGGGCGTCGTGGATCAGTTCGGCTGTGGGCTCGCCCGGGGTGTCCCCCGCGGGACTGGCGGCGGCCGTGGTGCTGGTGGTGATGATCCGGTGGCCCGTCAGGGCGGCGAGGACGGTGTCGACGGTCCGGGCGCTCGACGGATCCTCGGGCATGGTGCCGGCCGCGAGGGCGCGCAGCGTGCTCAGGGACACCTGCTGGCGGGTGGCGGGAATCCCGCGGGTGTCGTCGGCGGGCCGTACCAGGGCGGTGAGGATCCGCCGGGCGGTGGGCAGGTACTCAGGGGGGAGTTGGTCCATCGCGGTGTCGCACCAGGTGGCCAGGGCACCGCCGAGCTCGCCGATTCGCTGATACGCCTGGTGAGTGAGGAAGCCGTCACGGCGGCGTTCCCACAGCTGGCTCAGCGTCAGCTCCAAGAGGGGCAGCAGGGTGACCGGTGCCATCCGGACGGCGGCTCCGGTGGGATCTGCCGCCAGGACATCGGTGATGATCCGCTCGGGCAGCCCTGCCTCCAGGCGAGCTCCCGCGGACTGTGCGGGGCGGGAGATGATGGCGTGCAGATCGCCCGTGCTCAGGGCGGCGGGTACGTTGAGCAGGCCGGGTGCCGCAGCGTCCAGCAGAGCGGGCGCCAGGGACGCCAGTCGCGGATAGAAGTCGTCCCGCATGACCAGAATTACGCTGACTGCCGCCGACGAGCCGATCAGCGCCGTAAGTTGCGCCGCAGCGGCGATGCCTCCGCCGGGCGGCTCGTCGACGGGGTTGGACTGGGTGAGCAGTTCCTCGAACTGGTCGATGACCACGACCAGGCGACAGCCGACGGGTTCGGCCGCGAGTCTGCGCTCGACCGCCGCGGCGATCCCGTCGGTCATGGCTCCGGGCAGCACCGAATGCTCCAGCTCGGCCAGCAGATCCTTCCCCGGCCGGGCGATCACCTCTATCCACCGGTCGCTGCCCGGTAACCCACCTGCGGACAAGGCGGGCAGTACGCCCGCCCTGACCAGGGAGGACTTGCCCGCACGCGAGGGGCCCAGCAGCAACAGCACCCGCCCTCGCTCGCGCAGGGCCGCCAGCACCCGTTCCACAGCGGCGTCGCGGCCATCGAACCATCCCTCGTGCTCCGCGGTGAACGGCTCCAGACCGCGGTAAGGACGCACCTGACGCTCGGCCAGCTCGGGCCAGACCTCCCGCAGGACCTCGGCCGGTGTGGCGTAGGCGATCCCAGCGCCCCTGAGGTGACCGTCCGGGGCACTGATCGCGGTGACCATGCCGACCACCAGCCCGGTGGCCTCGTCCACGACCGGACCACCGCTGAATCCGGTCGTCAGATCGTTCGCGCCGGTCAACTGGAGCAGCGAGCCCGAACCGCCGGCGTCCGGCAGCACGTCACCGGCGGTCCCGTAGGCGAAGTGGCCACCAGGCGGTGCCTGGGCCGGATAGCCGTAGGAGGAGATCGCGTGTCCCCGGCAGCCCTCGGCCGATCCCAGCGCCACGACGCTCGCCCCCGGCGGAGTGCCGCTCAGACGTACGACAGCGATGTCCTCGGCTTCAGGAGCCCGCCAGCCCTCGCTGACCACCTGTCCCCACACCTGGGGAGCACTCCGCGCGTTGGGAAAAGCGAGCCGCACCGGACCACCGGGCCCCTCGCCGGCGGCGCGCACCACGTGCGCACAGGTGACCACCGTGCTTTCGCCGACCAGGAACCCCGCCCCCGTCATCGCTGAGGACCTGGACGACCGCACCGGGGACCGCTCGGCGCGGCCCGTCATCCGGGCCTGAAGGTGTGGCTGACGTGGTCGCCATGGCTCCCCCTCACGGCGCGCTCTGCCCGGTCTCGGCCTTCTTCCACAGGAGTCTCACCTTCAGATGGCCGGCCAATTCTCCCTTGGTGATGACCGCTCCGGCACTGGTCGCGAGGTTCACACCGAACTCCAACTCGACCTCGTCGGGGCTGGCCTGCCGAAGCTCGTCCAGGAGCATCTGGGCAGCGTCCCTGACCGGGGTGATGGCGGATCAGAGATTTCCGGGCAGGTCGTGGATCGCATCCGTGAGACGTCCGGCCTTGACCGGGCCGTCCGGTGTCGTGGACACCTCGAACAGGACGCTGCTCCCGCCCTCCAACGGAACCCTGGCAAAGCTCTGCATCTCGTCCCCCTCAACTCCCTTGCGAAATAGGCTGGTTGCAGGGGGCACAGAGTCTACGACACGTCACGTGTCACCACGACGGTCCCGGGGCCGACTAGCAGGTGATCACGGCCGTTTGCCGCCGGCGTGCCGGTTCTCCTGGAGCTCGGCGACCAGAGCGCGGACTCTTGCGAGCATGCTGGGAGAAACGCCTCGGTGGCCGCCGCGGGCGGCCACCGCGTAGAAGGCGCTGTCGGTGGTGCCGCCGTTCGTTGCCAGGAGGCTGATTCCTTCGAGGACTTGGCGTTCCACGGCTTCGTTGGACTGGAAGAAGAGCGGTGTGACCCCGAGCGTGTCGGCGAGTCCTTCGTAGACGGGTGTTTCCGGGATATCGGCGAGGACCTCGGCCGGCGGGGGCGTGCCGGTGCGCAGGGCGGCCACCGCGACGGTGCTGAGGAGCGGCCGCCCGATTTTCCCGTTGATGGCGTCGGCGATCTGGGCGTCCGACGGGGGAGTGGAGTTGGGGAACGTGTGCAGCAGGAGATAGGTGATCTTCTCAGCCAGCGTCTGCGGGGCCCGTGCCGAGACATCGGCCGGCGGGGGCGTGAGCCCGAAGGATCTGTCCTGGGCTGCCAGGATGTCCCCCTCGCTGACCCCGTACGCCCTGGCGAGGGCGGGAACGTACTCGGGAGCCAGTCGCCGGACGCCGCGCTCGGCGTTGCTGACCGGGACATGGCTCTTCGCGCCGATCAGTTCACCGGTCGCCTGCTGGGGGTAGCCGGCATCGCACCGCAGGTCCGCGAGGTCGGGCCTGCCCTCGCGGGGGAAGAGCTCGTCCAGAGGCAGTCCGAAGGCCTCGGCGATCGCCGGGAGTCTGTCGAAGGGCGGGAATCTCTTGCCGTTCTCCCAGCCCGCGATCGTTACGTGCGTGACGCCCAGCTTGTCGGCTAGCCACTGCTGAGGGAGCTCCCGGCTCCTGCGCAGGGCGCGGAGGCTGCTTCCGTCGAATCGACGTGATGGCATCCTGCACTCCTGATGAGGTCTGAACTGGGGGGATCAGGCTGGGCGGACTCTTACCACCCGCTTGATAGTCAAAGTTACATGACGTAGCTTCTCCTATCGAGGTTCTGGCGTTTTCTGCCTGAACCTCTGCTGCGGCGTTCCCCCGGGTCGCCATCCAACCAGCAGCACCCCAGTTCACACCATGCATACATCCGCCAGATCTGGCCAAAGGTTCTCAGGCCATCAGATGACCGGATCCGGCGGTACCCCCGATACGGAGGCACCGATGAGTTTGACACCACCCCGGTCACCCGCGCACGCCGGACGCCGATTTCGGCGTCCGATGGTGGCTGCGACGGCGGTGGCGCTGGGCGCGAGCGTCCTTCTCGCGCCGAGCGCGCAGGCGGCGGACCAATGGGGGCCGGGATACCTGATCCCCGACAGCAAGGGAGTCCCCGACGCTTCCCACATCGGTGCGTACGGCGTCCCCGGCTCCGTCCTTCCCGGACTGGACCGCCTCGCGTACTGCGCGGATCCCGAACTGGCCGGGCCCCGCGAAGCCGACGGTTACGGCCCGGTCGAGCAGCACGCCACCTGGACCTCACAGACCACCGGTGAGACCGTTCCTCCCGAGAGCGTCGCCCGCGCCGCGTACGTACTGTCCAAGTACGGGCAGACCGCCAGTGACGCCCAGGCCGCGGCCGTCGACGCCGTCGTCTACTCCTACCTTGAGGCGGGCACCACCTACGCCCTGCCGGACGGCGAGCGCGCCCTCGAGCGCCTCACCTACCCCAACGTCCCGCCCTCGGCGAAGACGAAGGCCACCGCCTACATGAACGAGGCGGACCGCCTCGCCGGCCCCTACAAGATCAACATCAAGCACCTGGGCAAGACCCTCACCCCGGGCACGAAGTCGTCCTTCACCCTCGATGTCACCTCCGCCTCCGGACACCGGCTT
>NZ_FMDK01000330.1 GCF_900091995.1 Streptomyces sp. MnatMP-M17 | reverse complement strand
ACAGCATCGATGCGACGCTGTCGGCGGCCGGCCGCGAGCCGCTCGGCCTGATCGGTGGCCATGGCCATGCCGTGACCGGTGAAGAAGGTTTCCAGCGCGCGGGCGAGGGAACCCATCGAGCGTCCGGAACGACGAGAGCGTTCGAGTAGAGCCTGCGGGCGGTTGGGGTAGTCATCCCGGAGAAGCCGTCCCAGGGAACTGATCATCGTGCAGGCGCGGCCGACGCAGTACTTGGCGGCGAGGTCGGCTGCGAAGTCCCGCAGCCAGTCCGGGGGTTCGGCGAGTTCGGCGATCAGGTTCTCGGCCCGGATGAAGGGCCGATCGGGGTGACGCTGCCAGCAGGCTGAGCAGAGTCCCAGCCCAGCATGCCGCCGCACGCGGCCACATTCGCGGCAGGTCCGGGGCGGCTGTTTGGTCTGGCGGGGACGCGAGCAATGCCCGCACCAGCCGGTGTCCTCGCGCAGATAGCCGGGCCGATCGCACCGAGGGCAGGGCGCCTTGATGGCGTCGCGTTGAGTCTTGCGCGAGCAGTCCCGACACAACGTCGCTGTCCTGTCTCTTACCGGGTGACCGCAGGCAGTGCACACGCGTGAGCAGGTGATGCACCGGCCGGTGTCCGCCTGGAGGACGCGCTGCTGGCCGCAGCGGGGGCAAGCGGCCCTGGCCGCCGCCTCCTTCTGTCGGGCTGTGCAGCGACAGCAGTACTGCCGGTCGATGAAGCCAACCGGGGCTCCGCAGCCGATGCAGTCGCTCTGTTTGACGCCCACGATGCCACCCGGGTCAAAGCGGCGGCATCGAACGGCCGCGGGCGGAGGCCGTCTTGGGCAGGTCAGCAACGGGACGCGGTGGGAGGGCAGGACGCTCGACGGGAGTGGTGTCGACCTCGAACAGGTCGTTGGGAGTGCATTCCAGCGCGGTGCACAACGCGATCAAGGTGGACATCTTCACCTGGGAGGGCTCTTTGGTGAACAGCGCGGACACCGACGCGGAGGACATCTGCAGGCCGGCGCGTTCGGCCAGAAGCCGCTGGAGCTGGGTGCCGGTCCAGATCTCACGCTGGGCGGCGGCCATGCGCAGGCGCCATCGGATCTTCATGCGGGACCACCTTCCTCGACTGTGAGTTCGCCCAAGGCGGTGGTCACCGCGCAGCGATAGGCGTCCTCGATGAACGTCGCGGAGGGCCGGACGTATCTCATGGTCGAGCTGACCGTCCAGTGACCGAGGAGTTGCTGGATTGTCGGCGTACACGCGAACGTCCCCAGCCACGTACGGATGAACGGGGACAGTTTTTGATGTGCTGAGGGCTGGTTCTCGGCACTCTGCTGCTTGGTCGGTATGGGGCGGCGGAGGGCAGCGGGCAGTGGTTTTAGATCCTCAGCGTTGGTTGGAACTGCGGCGTTTTCGTGGCCTGCTTGAGTCCGGGGCGGTCAGTCTGTCGGAAGTCGCCAGGCAGACCGGTCTGGACAGGAAGACGGTTCGTAAGTACCTCTCGCCCCAGGGAACGGCGGCTCCGCCACGCCGGACATCGGGGGGACAGCGCCGCGGGCGGGTGGTCGACGAGGTCGCGCCGCTGATCGACGCGATGCTGCGGGCCGAGGTCCTGATGAAGGCCGCGGTGATCCACGAGCGGCTGGCCGCGGAGTACGGGTTCACCGGCAACTACCAGCGCGTGAAGCTATACGTTCAGGAAGCCCGATCGAGGATCGCCGAGGAACTGGGCATTACGCCGAGGGAACTGGCAGGGATACACAGGCGGTTCGAGGTGATCCCGGGTGCCCAGGCTCAGGTGGACTGGGGCGACGAGGGCAAGGTCCTCGCTCACATGGGCATTCCCAAGGTCTATTCCTTCCACATGGTGCTGTCGTACTCACGTGACCCCTTCTGCTGCTTCACCACCAGTCTGGATCTCCAGACGTTCTTCGACTGCCACCGCCGGGCGTTCGCGCACTTCGGCGGGGTGCCGATGACCGTCGTCTACGACCGCACCAAGACCGTCGTGCGCCGCCATGTCGCCCCGGGGGAAGCGGTTCCGCTGCATCCGGAGGCGGTCGGTTTCGCCGACCACTACGACTTCGACATCGACGTCCTGGCCGCCTACCGGCCGCAGGGCAAGGGCCGGGTCGAGCGGCAGGTCCTGATCGTCCGCGACCACGTCCTGTCCGGGAGGGCCTTCTCCTCCGTCGAGGAGATGGACGCGGCGTTCGCTGCCTGGGTGCCGCAGCGGCGGGCACAGGTCCACAAGACGCACCGGGAGGTCATCGGGCACCGCGCCGCCCGGGACCATGCGGCCCTCAAAGCGCTGCCGCCCACCCCGTATCTGGTGGCCGAACGGCACCTGCGGCCGGTCGGCAAGGACTGCCTGGTCGCCTTCGGCGGCAACCTCTACTCAGTGCCCGCCCGCAAGGTCCGCCCCCGCCAGCTGATCGAGATCAGGGCCACGAAGTCCCAGGTCATGCTGCACTCCACCACCCCCGACACCAGCGGGGAGACACTTCTGGCCATGCACGCGCGGGCAGTCGGCCGCGGGGTGCGTGTCGTGGAGGAGACGCACTGGGACGGCCTGCCCACCGGCAAGGGACGCCGGACCACCACCGGCGACGTCCCGTCCCAGCCCCGTCACGAGCGTCCTCCGGACGAGCCGGCCGGCTCGCTGTCGGCCTTGCTGAACCGGGCTGCCGCCACACGCGTCGAGGTCGGACGCCGGCCGCTGTCGGTCTATGACGAGCTGACCGGCACCCGTCCCTTCACCACCCATCCGAGCACGAGGGAAACGTCTTGAGCGAGCTGGTCTCCACCCGCATCCGCACCACGGCCGCCAAGCTCGGCCTGCCCCACCTCGCGGAAACCATCAACGAGTACACCCGGCGGGCCGACGAGGCGAAGATGGGCTACCTCGACTTCCTCGACCTGGTCCTGTCCGAGGAACTCGCCGTCCGCGACGACCGCCGCTTCCGCAGCGGGCTGCAGACCTCGAAACTGCCGCACCACAAAACGCTCGACGAGTACGACTTCTCCTTCCAGCCCGACCTCGACCCCCGCAAGATCAAGGACCTCGCCACCCTCTCCTTCGTGGAGGCCAAGGCGAACGCGGCCCTGCTGGGACCACCCGGGGTCGGCAAGACCCACATCGCCGTCGCCCTGGCGGTCGCTGCCTGCCGGGCCGGCTACTCGATCTACTTCACCAGCCTCGACGACATGGTCCGCAACCTCAGAACCGCCGAGTCAGCCGGACGCCTGACCAGCAAACTCGGCTCCTACCTGCGGCCGAGCGTTCTCGTAGTTGATGAAGTCGGCTACCAGCCTCTCGAACGCGCTGAAGCCAACCTGGTCTTCCAGGTGATCTCCAAGCGCTACGAAAAGGGCTCGATCATCCTCACCTCGAACAAGACCTTCAGCGAGTGGGGCCAGGTCTTCGGCGACGAAGTCCTCGCCACCGCGATCCTCGACAGGCTCCTCCACCACTGCGACGTCGTCCCCATCAACGGCCCCAGCTACCGACTGAAGAACCGCCTCAAGGCCATCGAGCGGGACACCGAAGTGGCCTGACAACTGGGGACGTTCAAACGTACATAACTGGGGAGACAAGGACGTACGCCGACACTGGATCGCCACGAGGTCCACGCCGCGTTCGTAGTTGTGGGTCGCGCAGGCCCGCCGCAGGGCATGCGGGCTGAACCGGTCGGCGGCTGGGCGTCCTTCGAGTTCCATCAGATAACGCAGGCGGTTGCGAATCGTCCCACGGTGCAGGCTGCCGCCGGACTCGTCCGCGAACAGCACCGGCGAGTCGGGGAACTTGCCCCGCCCGTCGTCCAAGAACCAGTGCAGGACCAGGTCGAGGCCGTCCAGCATGGGCACCCAGCGCGGCCTGGGGCCGGAGGTGCGGGCGCCTTTCCCGAATCGTACGTGGAGCTTTCCGAACGGGCCGCGCGAGAAGTGGGCGTCGGGACGGTCCAGCAAGGATGCCTCTTCCGAGCGCAGGCCGGCGTGATACAGGGTCCGGAACATTGCATAGTCCCGGGCGGCGGGCCCGTACTTGCGATCGGTGGCGATCCGGGCCTTGAGGAAGTCGAAGAACTCCGCGACCCGCTCCGGCGTCGGCGGCGGCAGCTGGGCCGGGGAATCGTCCCCAACATGCCGTGAGGCGTTGAACTCGTCCACCGGGCAGACCAGACGGACACCGAACCCCGCTTCGATCTCAACAGCCTTGCGGACCTGCAGGAACCGGTGGAAACTCTTGAAGATCTACACATACTCGCGCCGGGTCGATGCCGCCCGCCCGGCGAGAGCCAGGTCGCCGACGACGCGGTCGATGTCCTCCGGGGTGACGTCCCACGCGGGCCGCCCCAGCGCAGTGAGCGTTCGTTCCAGCAGGCCAATGTCGTTCTCGACCGTCACCGGGCTGAACCCGCGAGCCCGCCATGAGGCGACGAACGCTTCGACGCACTCGGCCTGGAACTCCCACGGATCAGCGGTCACCGGCTCCAGCAGGACGGCACCGCCCTCGATCACCCGCAACTGGGATGTCACCGGCACACCTTCCTCGCACCTGACCGATCAAGGCAGCACCTGGAGAATCCGAGTGCCACCATGAAGACCAACGAGGACCCCAGGAGATGGATACGGGCCGGTGGCAGCAGCGATCCTCGAAAAGGAACATGTGCCAGCCCCAGATGAGTGGGGCCAGGTCTTCGGCGACGAGGTTCTCGCCACTGCGATCCTCGACCGCCTCCTGCACCACTGCGAAGTCGTCGCCATCAACGGTCCCAGCTACCGGCTGAAGAACCGCCTCAAGGCCATCGAGCGCGAGACAGACGTCGCCTGATCCGGGAGCTTAAGCCGGCCCCAGTTCCTCGCCCGGCGGGATGAAGGCGTCGGCACTGTCGGCATCGTCAACATGCCCGTGAGCGTCCATCGTGATGGCCGTTGCCCGGCCCTGCGAGGTGATCAGCCACGCGAGTACCTGTTCCGTGAGCGGGGTGTTCCCCGGGCCCTCGTCCTTCCAGTGGGCCCGCCACCCGCCACCGGGCACTGCGGCTACGACTTGGTCGGCCTTCTCAAGGTGGGAGAAATCCTCGTAGTCCGTGACGGGACGCATGGCGCCTCGCTTCGGCTCGACTACAAGCGCCGTTCCGGTCGCCGGATCCCATGCCTCCACCCGCACCATGCGGCCGATCTCGGTCTCGGTGCCATTGAAAATCGCGGTCCAGCCCGTCTGATTGAAGTAACGAAGGTCCACCGCCCCATCCTCTCGGCACGTTCATCCGTACGCACCTCTGCACATAGGCAAGTACGCCGACATCCCTTGCAGGTGGCGCCGCCAGACTTGCCCCATGGACTCATCGGTATGGGTTGGGGCGGTCTCCGGCTTGATCGGCACTGGGATAGGAGGCGGACTCGCGATCTGGTTGACGGTAATAACGCATCGCTATCAGCGAGTAGACCGGCGGGAGGCGGCGGCGCAGGCTCGCGCATCAGAGGCGGTTGAGGGGGCCATGGAGCACCTGCTCGCGATCTGGCACGACGCACGCCGGGCCGGGAAACAGGACGAGGCGGTCGGCCGTCTGCTTCACGAACGTGTGATCGCTGTCCAGGTCCTGATGCAGCGTGTTCCGCTTGCTGGCCTGCGCGAACGCATACGGGTGGACACGCTGTCCCTTGCTCTCTCGCCCCCGGGCGACACACGGTCATGGGAGGAACGACGCGTCGACCGCATCTTCGTGTGCGCGGACGCAATCGCCTGTCTGGGTGCCTACTTGCGGGAGGAACCTCTTCCACCCCCTGCGGAAAGGGTCGTCGAGGTGAGGGGCCTCTGGCCCTTCACGGAGGCCGGGACGGACAGGGACGCGTTTATCTGGGAGTCGGAGAACACCTCCGGCGGATGAGCGGGTGAACGACCGGCCGGTATCCGGCCGGCACATACTCCTTGGGCGGTGGCCTCAAGGGCTGCATCGGACCTCGGTGCCGTCGAGGACTCTCTCCTCCCCTCTCTCCTCTCCCCGCCGCAGGTGCAGCGGTGGCCGGTGGCTCCGGCGGGTGCGCCCGAAGGCCGGAGGCGCCGTCGTGGCCCGTCTGCTATGAGGAGGTGCCCTCACCGAGCAACTACAGCAAATCGGGCAGCCTCGGCGTTCGTGTGCGGGCGCTGCAGTTCCCCTTCCACTTGGCTCCGGCACCGTCGAGCGGGTTTTGCACTGCGCGGATGTCCCGGTCGGTCACCGTGACCGTGTGCACTACCGGATGGCGGTCGACGGGCCCGCTACGAGCGCCGAGAGCGCCCGGTAGCAGCGATGGTGCTCGGTGAGGTGTCGTGAAGCGGGGGGAGGCTGTGTTCAGGCCGAGGGCGAACCACCATGGCGGAAAGCTGAACTGCCCATAGGGAACGTGGATGTCACACATTGCGGGCTCCGGCGCACTAGGTCGTGTAAAGGGCTTACGAACGGCTCCAGTCGGGGTTGGTCAGGAGGACTTGGTGGACCCGGTGTTGATCGCGGCAGGGGTGATCGTGCTCGTGAGCGCAGTGCGCGGAGCGGCACAGGTCGCACGGCGGTGGGCGGTATCGCAGGTGGCTCGTGTCGTGGCAGAGGTCCTGGACCAGCAGGGCCGGCCCGGGGGCCGACGGCAGCCCCTGCTGCCCCGGCCCGTGCCACGCGCCGAGTGGCTCACGGGGACGGAGGGATTCCGCGATGGAGGACGTTCCGATCGCTGAGCCGCTGGTGGCGGAAGCGGTGAAGACTGGGGCTCCGCAGCGGCCGGGTCGTGAGCTGGCGGAGGAGCTTCATCACGCGGAGTATCCGGGCCTGGTGCGTTTCCTGCTGTTGAACGGGGCGTCCTGGAACGAGGCACAGGACGCAGCTCAGGACGCCTTCACCCAGATGTGCCGTCCGGGCGCCCGCATCGCCTATCCCAAGGCTTGGTTGAGGAAGGTGGCTTGGCGTTCCTGGCTACGACAGCAGGTGCGTCACGAGGACCTGTGCGCCGAGGTGCCGCGTACTCCCGCGCCGCACTGGCAGACCCCGGCGCACTCGATGGAACTCGGGGTGCAGGAGCGGTATGTCGTCCAGTTATTGCTGGGGCTGCCGGCCAAGCAACGGGCCGCCCTGGCGTGGAGCCTTGACGGCTTCACCACGCAGGAAAGCGCAGAGGCCATGGGCACAAGTGCGGTGGCAGTACGTCAGAACCTCGCCCGGGCGCGCGCCGCGCTCAAAGCGCAGCTCGGCCTCGAGGAGCCGGCCGACGGAACACAAGAGGAGGAGCGATGAGCCACCGTGGCGGATCGGAACGCCTCAACGGGCTGCTGGCTTCCGCGTACAAGCAGTTGGGAGTCGTTGTCCACGATACGTTGACGGCCCAAGGTGGGCCGCCGGAGCTGCGCGATCCCGACCTGGCGCTGGACCGGCTCCTGGCGTCGGCACACCGGCAGAGCAAAGCCGCTGTCCTCGCGCGTATCGCCCAGCAGCGGGAGGAGCTCCGGGCGGTCAGGCAGCGGGCGGAGTCCGCCTTGGCTGGGACGGCTGAGGAGGGTGCCGCCCTGCTGATGCGGCGGCCGGTGGACGTGCGTCTCAAGTTCCGCACCCAGGCGCTGGAGCTCACTCGGATCTACTGGCCACAGGATCTGGCGGCGCTCATCCTCGACTCCCTGGAGCGTGTCCAGGAGCTGATCTGCAGCCTCGAAGAAAGCGAAAGCCCCCCGAGCGGCTTCCCCCGGATGCTCGAACTGGCGAGTACACGGCTGAACCCTGTACTGCGGCTCCCTACCGCACAGTCGGCACCTCCCGTCGCAGCTGACGACTACCCGATGGCGGTAAGGAACTCCCTCTCCGCCCATGCGGACAGGGTCCTGCACGCGGCACGCAGCGCCCAGCGGCTCGCCGACCTGGAGCTCGGCGGTTACCTCTCCGAGCCGGAGACCTTCTGGCTGGCTGCTCTGGAGGTGTCACACGACCTGGCCGACGACCTCGACCTGGCCCGCCGCGAGGCCATCATGCTCAGCTCGACTGTGACGGCGGTCAGGAAGGCAAGCAACGACTTTCGCGGGGCCGACCTGCGTTCCGTGGACCTGAGGGGCCTCTCGCTCCAAGGAATCACCTGGGATGCCGCCACCAACTGGCCTGAAGAGTGGGAGGAGCGAATCCGCCGGGCTTCTCAGATCGCAGACGAGGACCACGGGGTCCTTATCGTGGGCATAGAACCACATGACGTCACTGTGCACGCCGACATCTGACCAATCCAACAGGACTCACCCCGGGCTGTTTCGCGATGAGGTCCGGATGGGAGCCTGGGAGGTGTCACACCCATTTCCCTCGCAAAGGCATTGAGGAAACTTAAAAGCGGGAAGCACGACAGGGAATCTCAAGGTAGCGAGCGCCGCATCGTAAGATCCGCCTATACCCCATGTACTGCGCGCTCATGCCCGCGCTGCTTCTCAAAGGTCGATCGGACGGTTTCAAGGTCTCACCGCTGGCACCCGTGTGCGGCCGCCCGGCCAGGCGGTTGCTTCTGCCCGGGTGATCCATCCGGGGGCGGTGAAACGAATCTTCCGCCGGGGAAAGCTTACGCATGTCCGGGATGTGGCACGGTTCCAGTCATGAGGATGATCACCATCTCGGCGGCAGCCACAGTATTGGGCGCCTTCTCGTCGCCGTTCCGGCATCTGACGCATCTGCGGAGCGACACTGGGACAAGAGGACGAAGTGTGAGGAGACCGACCCCGATGGGCGGGTGATCCCCACCCGCTACGGCAACGGCGATCTCGGCTGGAACCACTTCTCCGGCAAGCACAACATCAAGAAATGCCGGGCCGTTGACGCTGCATTGGCCGGAAAGGTCGACAAGAAGAACGGGGGGCGCCTTGAATACCATGGTGTCGCTCTCAACGGCCGCAAGCGGGTCAACATCGTGGTAATCGTGCAGTACGCACGCCGTACGGCCGACGGCGAATACGACGCGGGCAAGGGCAAAGAGATCGGTGTCATCACGGCCTACTGCGGCGTCACCAAATGTCCGAACTGGGTCAACGAGTGAACGTTACTCGGGAGGAGGCCGTCGAGCAGCAGGCGTACCTCGCCCGTTTCCTCCTCGACCACACGCTGGTGCCCCTTGCCGGCCGGACCTTCCTGCGCGGCGTGCTGCCGACGCGGGACGCCGTGCGAATCGTCACCGGAGCAGCCGACGCCGTGACCGTGCCGGCGCTGATCGCCTACGAGATCCCCTTGTTGGACGACGATGACGAACCGGTAACCGCTCCCCTGGTGCTGGGGTGGACACGGACGCTCGCCGCCGGCACTCCCCCCAGTTCGGACACTTCCGTGATGGGCATGGCTCTGATCCGGGTGGACACCGACACCCTCGAACCCGCCCCACCATCCCTCACGGACCAGGCACTGCGTGTCCTGCGCACACTGGCCTGGCCGTACGTCGAGGCACCGCCGAGTCCGGCGCTGTGCGGCTTCCTGTTCACCAGCCCGGACAGCATGCGCCTCTACCTCGCCGTCGAGGAAACCGACAGCCTAATCGCGGCCGACGTACGCCTCACCGGCGCACTGACCGCCTTGCTCGCGGCGCTTCCCTCGCTCGTAGGCGAGAAGGAACGCTGGATGGCGGACACCATCATGGCGCCGTAGTCGACGCTGTAGACGCCCTGGAACTGGGAGACCCCGAGGGACACGGTGGTCAGCGCCGGATCGTTGATGAGCGTCACCGCGAAGGGGAACTCGTTCCAGACATAGATTACGTTGAGGATCGCGAGCGTTGCGACGACCGGCCGCATGAGTGGGAAGACGACCTTCCAGGCCATGCGCCACAGCCCGACCCCGTCCATCACCGCGGCTTGTTCGATCTCTTCGGGGAAGTCCTGCAGGAACCTGGTCAGCAGCAGGTAGGTGGCCGCCGAGGCGATGACCACGCCGCGTCTGCGGCGCCGGGGCCTGTGCGGGGCGTCCTTCCGGACGGGCGCGGGCGCCGGCCGGGGGCGGACTTCTGGTGCGGCGTGCGGGCTGTGGGTGCTCAACTCTGCTTCTTCCTGCTGCGGTTGCCGAGGAACGTGGCCGCGGAAGCGATTGAGCCGACCACGAACACCACCACGGCGAGGGCCATGCCATAGCCGTACTGCTGGGTGGTGAAGGTGATGTGGTACATGTAGCTGACCATGACCTCGGAGAAGTGGACGGGACCGTCGGCGGTGAGCGCGTAGACAAGCTCGAAGATCTTGAAGACGCTGGTGACGACGAGGACGGTAACGATGCCGAACGTCTCGTGCATCATGGGGATCTGGATGGACCGCAGCTGCTGCCGGCGACTCGCTCCGTCCAGGCTGCCGGCCTCCATCACGTCGCGGGGCAGCATGCGCAGGCCCGCGTAGAAGATGGTCAGGACGAAGCCGATCTGCTGCCAGAGGTAGACGAAACCAGGTCCAGGATGAAGATCCAGATCAGTCCGACGAGGATCGGCGCGATGATGGCCGGGGCGAAGGCGAGCGCCCGGAGCGCGCCGCTGCCCCTGACCCGCCCGCTCAGCAGCACGGCGAGCAGGAAGCCCAGCGGAATCAGCAGAACAGGGCGATGCCGAGGATGATCCCGGTGTTGCGCAGGGAGGTCCAGAAGGCGTCGTCGTGCATCGAGCAGGCCGCGGCCGTCCGCCGCCGCTACGACGAGCGCACCCATGGCTGAGAGCCAGGCGGCGCCGGAGCTTGACACTCACTTTCCGGCAGTCCACCTCCGGCCGCCGGCACACTGGATCAACGACCCCAACGGCCTGGTCTTCCACGACGGCCATTACCACGTCTACTTCCAGTACAACCCGCACAGCGCCCGCCACGCCGACATGCACTGGGGCCACTACCGCAGCCCGGACCTCATCCACTGGGAGCTCATGCCGGTGGCCCTCGCCCCCACACCGGGCAGCGACGACGAGGGCGGGATCTGGTCGGGCAACGCGGTCTCCCACGACGGCCGCCTCACCGCCTTCTACTCCGCGCGCCACCCGGACCGCTGGCATCAGCCCGTGACCTCCGCGGTCTCCCACGACGGCGGCACGACCTTCACGAAACGCGGCCGGCTCCTGGTCCCGGAAGCGCCCGACGGTACGACGATGTTCCGCGACCCGTACGTATGGAGGGACAGCGACCGCTGGCGCATGCTGGTCGGCGCTGCCCTGGACGACGGACCCGGCGCAGCCGTGGAATACACCTCCGAGGACCTCGACCACTGGTCCCACAAGGGCGTCTTCCTGGCACGCCCGCCCCATCCCCTTCCCGGCGGCCGGAACACCGAAGAAGGCTGGGAGTGCGCCCAGTACGCCGCCTTCCCCGACGGCACCAGCGCCGTCCTCGCCAGCGCCTGGGACCCGCAGGAGGGGGCGAGCTGCGCGATCTACTGGCCGGGCCGGGAAAGGAACGGCGTGTTCCGAGCCGCAGCCCCCGGGCTGCTCGACCACGGGCCCGACTTCTACGCCCCCTCCCTGCTGCGCGCCCCCGACGGACGCTGGCTGATGTGGGCCTGGATCTGGGAGGCCCGGGACGAGGAACGCGTCGGCGCACCCAGCATGTGGACCGACGAGGCCGGCTGGGCGGGGATGCTGTCCCTGCCCCGCGAACTGTCACCGGGCGCGGACGGTGAGCTGGTTCAGCGGCCGGCCCGCGAGCTACTCGCCCTGCGTGGCGAACGCCGTATCGCCGCGGCCTGCAAGGTGACCGGAGAGCAGCCGATGAACCTCGGTGAAGTGGCTCGGGCCACCGACCTGACGGTGACCCTGGGGCGCGGTGGACGCCTCCGGCTGCTCACCTCAGCGGATGGCACCGAGTACCTCGACATCGTCCACCATCCGGTCACCGGCGAGCTGGTCGTCGACCGCGACCACGCCTCCCTCGACCCCCGTGCGAAGCGCGGCTCCAGCCGCCTCCCGGCCGAGGGGCACACCGCGACCTTGCGGATCCTGCTCGACCACTCGGTCGCGGAGATCTTCACCGCGGCTGGCCGCACACTCACTGTACGCTTCTACCCCGTCGGCGACGTCCCCTGGCGTGTGCAGATGGGTGCCACGGACGTCGGCTCCGCCGCGTACACGCTCGGAGCATGGGACCTGACACCCGTAGCCCGAGGGCACACCGACTCCTAAGGGCACAGCGGCTTCGGCGGGACATCTCCGGCGTGATCCCTCGGCATCGGTGACGTCCGGTATCGCCGCCGTGCCCGCGGCTGGTCAGCGCCACGGCCGCGAAGCGCCCTCTTCACCCGTACCTTCCGAAAGAAGATCAGTCCATGAGCCCGCATCAGATCACTGTCCTGGGAGAGTGCGTCGCCGACGCCTTCACCGAACTTCCAGATACCTTCGGCGAACTCCTGCTACGGGTGCTGCCCGGCGGCGGGCCCGCGAACACGGCGGTCGCCCTGGCCCGCCTCGGCACCCCGGCCCGCTTTCTCTCACGGCTCTCCGACGATGTCTTCGGCCGCCTGTTCCGGGCTCATCTGGAAGCGTCCGGCGTGGACCTGTCGTGCGCCATAGCCGCCGCCGAACCCAGCACCCTGGCCGTGGCAGAGCTGGACGCCAGGGGCCAGGCCGTGTACTCGTTCCACGCGCAGAACACGGCCGACTGGCAGTGGACCCCGCAAGAACTGGCCGCAGTGGACCTGTCCGACACCGCCTGTGTGCACACCGGTTCCCTGGCCCTGGTCCGGGCGCCCGGCGCGGCGGTGGTCGAGGAATTCCTCGCGGCGGCCTCATCGCACGCCACTGTCAGCATCGACCCCAACGTCCGACCGCTCCTGGTAGACCCTCAGGTCTACCAGGAGCGGCTCACCCGCTGGTGCGCTCTCGCCGACATCCTGCGGCTCAGCGAGGATGACCTGACGCTGCTGCTGCCGGACACCCGGCCTCAGCAGGCATGCGACATCTGGCACGCCGCCGGGGCCCGGCTCGTGGTGATCACGCGCGGCGCCGACGGTGCCCTGGCCTCCCTCGACGGTGAACGGCTACAGCTGCCGGCGGTGACCACACCGGTTGTCGATACGGTCGGCGCGGGAGACTCCTTCACCGCCGGGCTGCTCCACCACCTCGGCGCCCGCGGACTCCTCGGCGGGCGGCTGGCCGGTCTCAGGCTCGACGATGTCGCGGAAGCCTGCCGGTTCGCCGCTCGGGTCGCAGCCCTGACCTGCTCGGTCACCGGCCCCAACCCTCCGTGGCGGCAGCAGCTGGTGCAGCCAGCGACCGCTGACGATGACTGACCGGCGACGACGAGTACGTATCGGACTTGCCCGCAAAAATACGTACCGGACTCGCCCGCGAAAAAGGTGATGACTCTACCCTTCCGTCAAACGTTTGACGTTCTTATTGTCGGAGTCGCTTGATCGGCCGACCTGCGGGAGGTGACACATGGTGACGATGCGGGACATCGCCGCTCGCTGTGGCGTCTCGATCTCGGCCGTCTCCCTCGTGCTCAACGATCAGCACGAAGGACGCGTGAGCGCCGAAACCGCCGCACGCATCCGGCAGGCGACCGAAGACCTCGGATACCTGCCCAACCTCGCCGCGAGGGGACTGCGAACGCGGCAGACCCGTACTCTGGGCCTGCTGTCCGACGGAGTCGCGAGCGTTCCCTTCTCGGGGCAGATGCTGGCCGGCGCCCAGTCCACTGCCTGGCGTGAGGGGTACGTCCTCCTTCTCGTCGACACGGCCGGCAATCCGGACATGGAGGAGCCGGCGGTCCGGTCCCTGCTGCAACGCAGTGTCGAGGGGCTGATCATGGCCGTCGACTACCACCGCGAGGTCGATCTCCCGCTGCTCCCCCGGCCGGTGCCCCAGGTGATCCTGGGCGGTCGGCCGCGGGAAGGGAACGCCGACTGGGTCGTACCCGACGAGACGGCCGGCGCAAGAGCGGCGACCCTCCAGCTCACCGCCGCCGGACACCGCCGGATCGCCTTCTGCAACCTCACCGCACCGGCTTTCGCGATCGCTGAGTCGCTGCGCCGCGAGGGCTACGAGAAGGCGCTGGTGGAGGCGGGAGTGCCACTGGACGAGTCGCTCGTCGTGGAGGCGTCCGAGCCGAACGCATCCGCCGCCCGGGAACCCGCTCGCAGGCTCCTGCGCCGCAGTGACCGGCCCACCGCGGTCTTCTGCTTCTCCGACCGGCTCGCACTCGGCTTCTACCAGGCGGCGGCCGAACTCGGACTCGAGATCCCGAGGGACCTGTCCGTCGTGGGCTTCGACAACCAGCAGAATTTCGCCGAGAACCTGTTCCCGGGCCTGACGACCGTCCAACTTCCGCACTACCAGATGGGCGTGTGCGCGGCCGAAAAGGCGATCGCCCGGCTGCGGGGAGACGGGGGCGGCGGCCCGACCGGCCACTTCGTCTCCTGCCCCTTGGTCATCCGGGACTCGGTCGCGGCCCCTCGTGCCGGGACACACACGGCGTTAGCGGCACGCCAAGCACCTCGCGCCGTCTGATCCCACCCACCCGGCGGCGCACCCATCACCTCCTCCGCCGGTTCCTCCGGAGGGCGAAGCCCGCCCGGATGACGGCAGGCCGACATCAGCACCCCCGTTCAATGACGAGTCGAGAGGGAGCTTCCACATGAGAGCTCGAACCACGGCACGGCGCTGCCTCGGCGCCTGTCTCTGCACCACCATCGCCCTGACCGTCGCCGCTTGCGGCGGCGGCACCGGTGCGAAGTCCGACGGGACATTCACGATCCTCCAGTACGAGGACCAGGCCTCGGCGCAGGCCCAGGGCTGGCAGAAAGCGGTGGCGATCTTCAAGAAGCGTCACCCCGGGGTGACGGTGAAGTTCCAGACGACGAGTTTTGACGCGATGCGCCAGAACGCGAAGATCACACTGTCCGGAAACGACGTCCCTGACGTGATCGAGTTCAACAAGGGCAACGCGGACGGCGGTCAGCTCACCAGCCAGGGGCTGTTGCAACCGCTGACCGACGAGGCGAAGGCACGGGGCTGGGACAAGAAGGTGACGGGCGCGATGGCCGCGTTCGCCAAGTACGACCGGAACGGGCTGGCCGGGTCCGGTGACTGGTACGGCGTCCCGGACGTCGGCGAATACGTGACCTTCTACTACAACAAGAAGATGTTCGCGGACGCCGGCATCACGAAGCCGCCGACGACGCTGGCCCAGTTCGAAGCCGGCATGGACAAGCTGAAGGCCGCGGGCCACGTCCCGATCTCCAGTTCCGCCAACACCAGCCAGGGCTTCAACCAGCTGTGGTTGTGGTACTCGCTGGTCTCCGCCTCGGCATCCCGGCAGCAGGTCGACGACTTCATGTTCCTCAAGGGCGACGTGAACTTCCGGTCCGGCCCCTGGAAGGAAGGGACACGGACGTTCCAGGACTGGATCGACAAGGGGTACGTCGGTGACAAGCTCGGCGGCCTCTCCTACGAGCAGGCCATCGTCAACTTCCTCCGCGGCGACTCCGCCATGCTCATGTGGAACCAGAGCCAGTTCTCCCGTATCCGCAAGGACGCGGGCTTCTCATGGGGGTACTTCACACTGCCGGGCGCCGAGCAGGTCATGGGCTCCTCCGGCCATCTGTGGGGCGTACCAGCGAAATCGAAGGACAAGGACCTCGCGTACGACTGGATCGACATCACGCTGAGCGCCGAGGTCCAGAACCACATCGGCGACCAGGGCGGGCTGCCGCTGGCGGGTGATTCCTCGGCCATCAAGGACACGGTGACCCGCCGCTACACGGAGCAGTTCGACGGCCTGGTCGACCGGAACGCCATGTCGTTCTACCCCGACTACCCGGTGCCCGGCTTCCTCGACTTCATGCAGAACCACATGCAGGCCATGTCCAACAAGAGCGAGACGGCGGACGAGTATCTGGCGGCCTTGCAGAAGTTCTACGACGACGGCAAGAAGACCGCCACCGCGCAGTAGACGCCGGACGTGCCGAGACCGCGCAGCCCGCCCTCGGCACGTCCCCCGCAGAAGAGAGACCCCATGTCCGCACTGATCCCCGACCGGCGTCTGCCCGGGAGAAAGCGCAGCAGGCCCGGCTCGTACTGGCTCTACCTGGTTCCGATCGCCGTCGGCTTCGCCATCGTCGTCGCCGCACCGTTCGTGATGAACGTCGTTCTCAGCTTCTACCAGTGGAAGGGAGGCCTGGCGCCGAAGCACTGGTACGGCTTCGGCAACTATCTGGACCTGATGCACGACGCGAACTTCTGGCACTCATTCCGGAACTCCCTGTTCATGATCGTCGCCATCGTCGTGGTCCCGACCCTGATCGGCATCGTCCTGGCGGCAGTGCTCTTCGACTACATCGGCAAGACCTTCGGCAACCGGGCCGCAAGCTTCCTGCGCGCGACGTACTACCTGCCGCAGATCCTGCCGATCGCGGTCGCCGGCTTCATCTGGAGCACGATCCTCGACCCGCGCCAGGGCTCGATCAACACCTATCTCCGCTCGATCGGCATCACGTCCGGGCCCGACTGGCTCGGCGATCCCCACCTGGCGCTGTACTCGGTGATGCTCATGCTCGTCTGGCTCCAGATCGGCTACCCCGTGGTGGTCTTCATGGCCGCGCTGCAGCGGGTGGATCCCGAACTCTACGAGGCCGCCGAGCTGGACGGAGCCGGCTGGCTGCGGCGGTTCCGCGCGATCACGGTGCCCCAGATCCGTCCCGAGGTCTTCTTCGTGGTCCTCACCGCGACGGTGGGTGCGCTGAAGGTGTTCGCCCCCATCCTCATCCTCACCGGCGGCGGTCCCGAGAACTCGACTGTCGTGCCGTCCTACTACGCCTACCGCAATTTCTTCGAGCTGTCCCGCGTCGGCTACGGCGCGGCGATCGCGACCTTCATGTCCCTGGTCATCTTCGTCATCGCCGCCCTGCTCATCGTGTGGCAGCGCCGCTCCGCACGGCAGGAGGGCTGACATGAAGGCCGAAACCCCGCCGGCACCCAGGGTCGTGCCGGTCCCGCCCCGCCCCGCTGCCCCACCCGCCGGACGGGGCCGACGGGGGCGCCATCCGCTGCGGTGGCTCGTACTCCTGATCACCCTCGCCGTCGCCGCGGTCATGCTCGCACCGTTTCTGCTCCTGGTCCTCAACGCCTTCAGGACCAGCACGGACTACTCGACGCACGGACCCCTCTCCTGGCCGACCGCGTTCACGGCGGACGCGTTCTCCCGCTATCTGTCGCTCGTCGACTTCCCCCGCGCACTGGTGAACTCGGTGCTCATCTCCGGGACCGTCGCCTTCCTGGGCGCCGCACTGTCCCTCATCAGCGCCTACGCCATCGGCATCGGCAAGGTGCGATGCAGCGGTGCGATCCTCGCCGTGCTTCTCCTCGCCACGATGGTGCCGCAGGAGGCACTCATCTATCCGCTGTTCTACGGCGCGGAGAACACGGGGCTGCTCAACAGCGTCTGGTCCGTGGTGATCGTCTTCACCGTGTTGCAGGCCGCGTTCGGCACCTACCTGCTCGCCAGTGTCATGACCACCCTCCCCAAGGAGCTGCTCGAAGCGGCCGTGCTCGACGGCGCGTCCCGGTGGCAGATCCTCCGGCAGGTCGTCTTCCCCATCCTGCGGCCGACGCTCTCCGTCCTCGTCGTGTTCTTCTTCATCTGGACGTGGAACGAGTTCTACCTTCCCCTCATCCTGCTCAACGACCCCTCGGCACAGACCGTACCGATCGCCCTGGCCACGCTCCGTGGTCAGCACTCGATCGACATCACCGTCCTCAATGCCGGGTCGTTGCTCTCCCTTCTGCCCACGCTCGTCTTCTTCCTGGTGTTCCAGCGGACCCTCAGCCGGGGTGTCACCGCAGGAGCCGTCAAATGAGCGCGCGTACGCGGTCGTCCACCGTCGCGTACGCGCCCCCGTACAGCCCGAGGAGCATACGTGTTCACCAACTGGAGTGCCCTGAGCCCGAACAGGGGCGTTCGCAGCCGGTCCATCAACGCCGAGAACCCCACCGGCGCGGCAGGCGGCGCGGGCCGGGCGGCATCGGCGCTCGGACCCGGCCGCAAGGGGGCGGCCTACCTGCCCCTGCCCGCGGGTGAGTCCCTCACCCTCGCGGAGATCGACGGGCCGGGCGTCATCCGGCACATCTGGATCACGGTCGCCGACCGGACGCCCGAGGGCGGACCGTTCGTCCTCCGCGACCTCGTGCTGCGCGCCTATTGGGAAGGCTCCGAGGTGCCCGCCGTCGAAGTGCCACTGGGCGACTTCTTCTGCAACGGGTTCGCCACCCGCGCTCTGGTGACGTCCGTCCCCATCGTCGTCGCGCCCACAGGCGGCATGAACGCGTACTTCCCCATGCCCTTCCGCACCCACGCACGGCTCACATTGGAGAGCGAGCACGGCGGCGATCTGCCGCACGTCTTCTACCAGGTGGACTACACCACGGGCGACGAGATCGGCGCGGACACCGGCTACTTCCACGCGCAGTGGCGCCGCTCGAACGGGTCCACGCCCCTGGGAACGGACCATGTCGTGCTCGACGGAGTACGGGGCCGCGGGACCTACGTCGGCACGTACATCGCTCTGGCCTCGCTGCAGCGGTACTGGTGGGGCGAAGGAGAGGTCAAGTTCTTCGTGGACGACGACGAGGAGCTGCCGACGCTGTGCAGCACGGGTCTGGAGGACTACGCCGGCGGCGCGTGGGCGTTCCAGGACGAACTGCGCAACGACCCGGAACCCACGGTGCTCACCTTCAGTGCCCCGTACTCCGGCTACCCCCACCACTCGGCGCGCGACACCACGAAGGCGTCGCCCTTCGCGACACATATGCCGCCCATGCACGGCCTCTACCGCTGGCACCTGCCGGACCCGGTCTACTTCGAAGAGCGGTTGAAGGTGACACTGCAGCAGATCGGCGCATGGGACCACGGCCTGTTCGAACGCCAGGACGATCTGAGCACCACGGCGTACTGGTACCAGGACTCACCGAACGGCCCCGGAGTCCCCCTCCCGCCCGCTCCCGAACGCCGGCCTCGCTGAGCACGAGAAGACGGGCTCAGCACGGCCTGTTTTGTCGAGCAACCACTTCGCGAACCGAGGGCGGTGCGCTGGGATACGAGCAGTGTCAGGGCGAGGCGATGGTGACTGCCTCAACATGTGCATTCGGCCATGCCGGGTTCGGCTGCCACCGCGCAGCAGCCGCCGGCCAGACGGCGGACGGCTTCGGCCTCGAACAAGGGGGCCGAAGCCGAACCCGCGCCAGGGCTTGGTGAGAAACAGCCCGCCCAGGATGAGCAGGTTCCCCACCGGGCAGTCGATGGTCTCCTGAAAGGCTGCCGAGTATCCGTCCTCGTCCAGGACGGCGGAGACGATATAGGGCGGGGTGTGCCTGGCCGGGGTGTGCTTGGCGGTCTGCGCGGCCTGGTTCGGAACACACCACAAGGGGAAGCCCCCAGCGCTCACAGGGTCAGGTCCACCAGCACCTCACCGACACGGGCACCGCACCCGACCCTCATCGGGGGCTCTTCCCTGCGTCATCGCTGCCCTTCCCCGGTCCACGCCAGCCGCGGGAGGGCCGATGGAAACAATCTGAGGCTAAGCGCTTCACCTCCCCGCGCCGACGTTGTAACGTGCTCGCCACAAGTCGACGCAAAGCGCTTTACCTAGGGAGAACGAACGTGCAGAGTGCACCGATCCTGTTCCGGCCGCCGGGTGGGTGGGTCGGGGACGTGATCCCCTACTTCTGGGACGGCCGCTACTGGCTGTTCTACCTGCACGAGACGCGCAGCGGGCTCTACGACGCCGGCACCTCGTGGCACCTCGCGTGCACGCGCGACTTCGTGGATTTCGACTACCGGGGCGAGGTGCTGCCACACGGCGGCCCGCAGGAGCAGGATCTGCACGCGTACACGGGCTGCGTGATCGAGCACCACGGAACCCACCACCTTTTCTACACCGGATACAATCCGGCCCTCCGGGATCCGGCAACGGGGGTGCCGCTCCAGGCGGTGATGCACGCCGTCAGCGACGATCTGCTGACGTGGACGAAGCTGCCGCACGATACCTTCCACGCTCCGGCGGACCGCTACGAGCCCGGCGACTGGCGCGATCCCTTCGTGTTCCGGGCGCCCGGGGCGAGCGAGTTCACGATGCTGCTGGCCGCTCGCACCACCGAGGGGCCGGAGCGACGCCGCGGGTGCGTAGCGCGTGCGGTCTCCTCTGATCTGAGTACGTGGACGGTCACCGAGCCCTTCGCCGCGCCGTCCCGGTTCATCACCCATGAGTGCCCCGACCTGTTCGAGCTGGACGGCCGCTGGTACCTGCTCTACTCGGAGTTCTCCGAGCGGTTCGCGGTCAGGTACCGGATCGCGCCGTCGCCGGACGGGCCGTGGCAGACGCCGGGCGACGACGGGATCGACGGCCGGGGCTTCTACGCGGCCAAGACGGCGGGCGACGGCGGGCGACGGTACGCCTTCGGGTGGATCCCCACTCGGCAGGGGCTGCGGGACGCCGGCGCCTGGGAGTGGGCCGGAGATCTGGCCGTGCACGAGATCACCGCCCGGGACGACGGCACCCTGGCGGCCGGTATGCCGGACACGCTGCGTGCGGCGTTCGGCACGACACTGAAGTCGCCGGGCCCGCGGCCGGTGACCGGCGCCTGGTCGCTCGGAGCCGACGCGCTCGCGTGCGCGGCGCCCGACGCGTTGGCCACAGTGTGGGCCGCGGAACTGCCCGCCCGCTGCCGGGTGACGACTACTGTGTCGTTCAGCCCAGGCACCCGGGAGTGCGGCATCGTGCTGCGCTGCAGTGACGACTGCGACTCCGGCTACTTCCTGCGGCTCGAACCGCCTCGGCAGCGGATGGTCTTCGACCGCTGGCCGCGCACCGAGCCGGGATCACAACAGTGGCAGATATCCGGAGACGTACCGCACGCGGTGGAACTGGAGCGTCCCGCGCCGCTCGCCCCGCAGACCGCGCACCACCTGGAGGTCCTGATCGACGACACGGCCTATGTGGCCTACCTGGACGGTGAGATCGCGATGTCGGGGCGGATGTACGACCGGCGGACCGGCGGTCTCGGGTTGTTCGTCGGCGACGGTGAGGCCCGTTTCACCGGCACCACCGTGTACACGCGCACGGAAGGAGACGATGAATGAACGCACGATCCGGACTGTGGTCGCTCGCGGGCACGATGGCGTGCGTGCTGGTCGCGGTCACCGGGTGCAGTACGTCGGCGGGATCGCCGGAGGCGGTGCGGGGATCCGTCTCCGGGCCGATCAAGCCGCACACGATCACCTGGCTCAATGCCAGGCCCAGCGACGGTCCGGTGATCAAGGCCGTCGCCGAAGTCGCGGCGGAGTACGGCAAGACTCATCCGGGTTTCAAGCTCGACATCATATCCACCCCGGACCGGCCGTCGTATCTACAGAAGGTCGAGACGCTCGCCGCCGCGAGAAAGCTGCCCGAACTCTTCGACGAGGATGCCACTCCTTTCGCCGAGAAGCTGCGGCGGCAGAACCGGCTGGTGGACGTCGGGAACCTGCTGGAGGAGTTCGGTGCCAAGAACAGGTTCCGGCCGCTCGCCCTGGACTACCAGAAGTTCGACAACGGCGGCATCTACGGATTGCCGCTGGAATTCGCGATGGAGTACTTCTGGTACAACAAGTCGGCCTTCGCCAAGGCGGGAATCACCCCACCGAGGACGCTCGACGAGTTCATCGCCAACTGCAAGCCGCTGCGAGCGAAGGGATATATCCCCATCGCTCTGGACGGCAAGGATGGCTGGCCGCTCGAACGTTACCTGGCGTACTACCCCTTCCGCCTCCAGGGGAACACCTTCGTCAAGAAACTGAAGAGGGGCGACGCGAAGATGACCGACGCCACCGGGAAGGCAGGAGCCGAATTCATCGCGCGGCTGGGCACAGCCGGCTGTTTCGCGAAGGGTTTCTCCTCGGCTGGATACACCGACGCCACGGACCTGTTCACCACGGGCAAGGCCGCCGTAATCAACGACGGCACATGGGACCTGGGGCTGCTGGCCACCGATACCCTTCCCGCCTCGCTGCGCAACGACGTCGGCTACTTCACGCTGCCCACCGCCCAGGGCGCCACCACCGGCACCGATGACTACGTCGTCAGCTCCGGCATCGGAATGGCGGTGAACTCCCAGAAATTCGACCCCTTGGTGAAGGACTTCCTGAAATACCTGGTTGCCCGCTATCCGGCGAAGTACGCGGCGATGGGCCAGCTTTCGCCCACCACCGATACGCCGACGGCGATT
The DNA here is from genome assembly GCF_900091995.1 of Streptomyces sp. MnatMP-M17. Lineage (GTDB taxonomy): Bacteria > Actinomycetota > Actinomycetes > Streptomycetales > Streptomycetaceae > Streptomyces. The sequence goes on along the minus strand of NZ_FMDK01000330.1, from coordinate 12,973 downwards.
CCCGGCAACGCGACTCCGGTATACGGACAGGTCATTCGCCAGGCGGACCGGTTGGGCACCCGGACGGCGAAGCCATGGGACACCGAACTCGATCCGACCACCAACAACGTCGTACAGCAGAATCTCGTCCTGCTCGCGCAGGGAAACATGAGCCCGGAGTCGTTCGAGAAGAGCGTCGACCAGGCCGTCACCACGAACTCTCCACGATACTTCAGCAAGTGAGGCCCGCCATGAGCAGCAACGGGAAATCACCGAGTGGCGGCCCCCGTACCCGCTCCCGCAGACACGGACACGGCGGTGTGCTCCCGGGGCGCAACGGCCGGGCGGCGGCGGTTTTCCTGCTACCGCCCCTGCTGGTCTATGTGGCGACCGTGGCCTTTCCCATCGGCGAGTCGCTCTTCCTGAGCTTCTTCCAGTGGGACGGCATCACCGCGATGAAGTTCATCGGGCTGGACAACTACCAGCAGCTGGTCACCACCGACAGCACCTTCCGCAGCGCCGCAGTGCACTCGCTGGTCTATCTCGCGGTCAACCTGGTCATCCAGTTGGGCGGGGCGTTGCTGATCGCGAACGCCCTGACATACCTGCGGCGCGGCCAGGACACCCTGCGGGTGCTGTACCTGCTGCCCGCAGTGCTGTCCACGGTGGCCATCGCGCTGCTGTTCCAGCGTGTCTACTCCTCCGAGCCCGAGGGCGTGATCAACCAGGTTCTGGGCGCGGTGGGGTTGGGTGACCTGTCCCGGCCCTGGCTGTCCGACATCCACACGGCGCTCGTCGCGGTGTCGGTTCCCGAGGGCTGGCGGTTCATGGGGCTGTACACCGTCATCCTGCTGGCCGGCCTGCTCACCGTGCCGCGTGAGATCGAGGAGGCCGCCCGGCTCGACGGTGCCTCGGAGACGCGGATCTTCTTCCAGATCCGCATGCCGCACCTGCGTCCGGTGTGGCTGACCACCCTGGTCATGGCGACCACCTACGGTCTGCGCGGCTTCGACGCGCCCTACCTGCTCACCAACGGAGGTCCCGGCGTGTCGACCGAGTTGCTGACCACCTACATGTACAAGACGGCGTTCACCAGCACCGACTACGGCTACTCCAGCGCCATCTCCGTGTTCATCGTCACGGAGTGCGTGGTGGCCGTCGGCATCATCGTGGCGCTGCTGCGACGCAGAGGAGAGGCGCTGCTGTGAGTTCCCTGAGTCAACCTCTAGGCTGCCAGAGGTGTCTCCGTGCCTTGTTTGATCTTGTTGTTGGCTCGGTGGGTCTCGGGGTCGTAGCAGGTTCCGGTGCGCCAGCAGGCCCACATCACGCGCAGCCAGGATCGCGCGAGGATGCGGGCGGCGTGGGGATGGCGTTTCTTGTCCGCCCGGGCGTCGTTGTAGATCTTCGCGGCCCAGTCGCTGGCGTGGCGGCTGTTGTCCGCGTAGCTCACGATGGCGAGCCGGGCGCGGCGGTTGGCGGCGTAGCGGAAGGTCACCACGCGGGACTTGCCGGACGCCCGGGTCACAGGCACCACGCCGGTCTCGGCGATGAACTGCTCACTGGTCGTGGAGCGTTCCAGGATCGGCCCGATCTCGCCGATGATCTGCCCGAGGTTGATCTTCCCGATCCTGGGCATGGTCGCGAACAGCTGTGCGTAGGGATGGGTGGCGACCGCGTCCGCGATGGCCGCGTCCAGGGCCCGGATGGTGGCCCGGATGCCCTTGACCAGCTGGACCTGGACACGGACCAGCTGTTCGGCCACGCCGTCTGCGAGCCGGGAGGCCGGCCTCGGCGCGGACCGGAGTCGGTCGATGAGGACGCTGCCGGGCCTCTTGCCGGAGTAGCCGTGGCGCTTGCACCACGCTTCCAGGCGTCCGGCGGTGAGCTTGGCCGCCGAGGCCGGCGTCGGGTAACGGTCCAGGAACGCGAGCGCGATGTCGCTGTCCAGGCTGGCGAAGACGGCCTTGCCACCGGGCCAGTGAGCGTCCAGGAGCGCGGCGAGCTGGTTGACCCCGGCGATGCGGGCCGCGACATGGTCGGCCCGCTGCCGGGTCAGGGCCTGAAGCTCCATCGTGGCCTGCTCGGTGGGCTCCAGCCGGGGCAGGAAGTGGCCGTCGGTGCGCAGGTAGTCGGCGAGTTCAAGGCTGTCTCCGGCGTCCGTCTTGGCCTTGGAGGCGCCCCAGCGCGGACGCATCGCGTGGAAGGCGTTGGGGTGCACCGGCACCACCGGGTGCCCGGCCGCCAGGAGCCGGTCCACGACCAGGCCGCGGGTGGTCTCGATCGCGACGGGCAAGTCCGCCGGGTCACCGTACTTCGCCAGCTTGGCGAGCGTCCTGGCGATGCCGTCCTCGGTGTGAGCGAACTCCCAACGGTCCACGCGGGCGCCGGAGTTGTCCATGACCGTCACGTCGTGGGTCTCGGTCGCCCAGTCCCAGCCGATGTACACGAAAGAAGTACCCCTGTGTCATGCGCGGAGCACCTGCTCGGTGGTGAGGACGTCTGCCGGGAGCTCATTAATCGGCCCTCTGCGGGGCGTGTCCCTGATGCCGATCAGACGGCCTCGGCCCGGCGGGGCTGGCACAACTCACAGTGGCCGTCACGCAGCGCGCACGCCAAGCCATGCACCCACCGGGACCGAGAGGTCACAACCCTACCCGTGAGGGCTGCAGAAGGGATGGTCCTCTAATGAGCACCATGATCGACGTACGAGGTCCGGCCGCCGAGCCGACCGCGCCCGCTCCGCGGCGACGCACCGCGCGCCGGCACCTGTTCACCGCGCCCAGGCTGTCCAAGGCGCTCGTGGCCCTGGTGCTGCTGCTCCAGGTGTACCCGTTCTTCTGGCTGGTCTCCACCAGCCTGCGCCCCGCGAAGGACTTCGCCGCCGGCAACCCCCTGGCCGTCACCACGCACCCGACCCTCGACAACTTCACTCGCGCCTTCGACAACGGCGATATACCCCGGTTCCTGCTCAACAGCGCCCTGATCACCGGGGTGTCGGACATCCTGATCGTGGTCCTGGGCATGATGGGCGCCTATGCGCTCCAGGTGATCGGGTTCCGCTTCAGCCGACTGGTGCTCGGACTCTTCATGCTGGGCATCGTCGTGCCTGTCCAGGTCACGCTGGTGCCGCTGTTCATCAACTACACCAACGTGGGCCTTCTGGACACCTACCCCTCGGTGATCCTGCCGCTCGTCGGCTTCGCCCTGCCCATGTCGGTCTTCCTGTTCATGAGCTTCTACACCTACGTGCCAAAGGAAACCTACGAGGCGGCTGCGCTCGACGGCTGCGGGCCGTACCGGCTCTTCTGGTCCATCACGACACCGATGTCGTTGGGGACGGTAGCTACGGTCGTGTTCGTCAACACCATCTTCATCTGGAACGATTTCATCTTCGCCAACACGTTCATCCTCAGCACCGGCAAGAAGACCGTCCCGCTGGGTCTGCAGAGTTACCTCGGCTCGATGGGCTCCACCGACTGGACGGCCACCTTCGCCGCCGTTTCCGTCACCGTCACCCCGCTCGTCCTGGCGCTCCTGGTCTTCAGCAAGGTCGTGGTCCGCGGTCTGTCGGGCACCACCCGCGTCTGATCCGCGTCCCCTGTTCCCGCGCCTCACCGCCGCGCGGCGCGCGGGGAGCGGCGCGCGCCGCTCCCGCACCTTGAATCGAGGATCACCACGTTCCCGTTCATCCCGGCGCTCACCCCCTGGAAATCCGGCGGCCGGGTCCGCAGCCGCTCGGTGACCTCCGAGAGCCCCACCGGCGCACAGGGGGCCGACGGCACCGCGGCCTCCCCGCTGGGCCCCGGACGCTAGGGCCGCCCCTGCGTGCCGCTCGCAGGAAACCCTGACCCTGGCCGACATCCAAGGGCCGGGCCTGATCACCCATATCTGGATGACAGTTCCCGATGGCACGGAGGCGGGTCCCTTCGTCCTGCGTGACCTGGTGCTGCGCGCCTACTGGGACGACACCCCGCACCGGCCGTGGAGGCACCGCTCGGCGACTTCTTCTGTAACGGCTTCGCCACTCGGGCGAACATCGTGTCCCTGCCCATCGCGGTACTGCCCACCGGCGGTATGAACAGCTACTTCCCCATGCCGTTCCGCGACCGTGCCCGGCTGACGCTGGCCAGCGAGCGTCCGGGCCCGATCGAGGCGGTCTTCTTCCAGATCGACTACCTCCAGTACTTCCGGGCCGACAACGGCCATCCGCCGGCCGCCACGCCCTACTTCCACGCGCAGTGGCACCGCACGCCGGTGACCACGCCCGGCCAGGACCACGTGATCCTGAACGGCGCACGGGGACGGGGGGCCTAAGTGCTCGCGCCCGGCGCCGAGCACAAGGTGGCGGTCTACAACTCCCCCTACCAGGGCCACCCCCGGTACCACCGTGCAGCAGATCGGCCATGACGGGCGCCGCCTGCTCGAGCGGAGCGACGACGTATCATCGGTCGCGTACTGGTACCAGGACACCCTGCAGACCTCACGGAACCCGCTCCCGTCGGCAGCCACGCGCCGCCCGCGCTGAAACGGTGGCTGTGGGGACCTACAGGATCGACGCAACAACTGGGTGGAGGTCGCGGGTGACACGGGCACCCCGCAAGAGGACCGGGCGCATCACCATGCAGGAGGTCGCCACCCGAGCCGGAGTCTCCCTGGCAACGGCCTCCTTCGCGATCAACGGCACCGGCGCCAACAAGGTCTCCGAGGAAACCAGGCGCCGCGTCCAGGGCGTAGCGGACGAACTCGGCTACCGGCCCAATGCCATGGCACAGAACCTCAGCCGGGCCCGCTCGTCCTTCATCGGCTTCATCACCGACTCCGTCGCCACCACCCCCTTCGCCGGCGAGATGATCCGCGGCGTGCAGAACGCCGCCCGTGAAAACGGCTACGTGATGCTCATGGCCAACACCGAGTCCGACCCCCACGCCTTCCACGACGTGGCCAGGATGATGCTCGACCACCAGGTGCACGGCGTCGTCTACTCCACCTGGTACCACCGCCAGGTCGCCACGCCCATCGGTCTGAGCAGCATCCCCGTCGTTCTCGCCAACTGCTACACCCGCGATGACCGGCTCCAGTCCTTCGTCCCCGACGAAGCCGGCGGCGGGCGCGCCGCCACTGAGATCCTCACCGCCCGCGGCCACCGCCGCATCGCCTTCATCAACAGCGACCAGTCGGCACCCGCCACCACCGGACGCCTCCGTGGCTACCGCGAAGCCCTGCACACCGCCGGCATCCCCTTCGACAGGGACCTCGTCCTCACCACCGCGCCTGAGCAGGAAGGCGGATACGCGGCCGGCCTGCGCATGCTGCAACTCGACCCCCGGCCGACGGCCGTCTTCTGCTACAACGACCGCGTCGCCATGGGCCTCTACGACGCCCTGCGCACGCGCGGGTTGAGCATCCCCCAGGACATGGCTGTCGTCGGCTTCGACAACCAGGAAGTCATCGCCGCCCACCTGCGCCCCGCCCTCACCACCGTGGCCCTGCCCCACTACCAGATCGGCTACCGCAGCCTGGACTGGCTCCTCCGCGAAGGCGCCCCCACCACTGGCGACGCCCCCCAGCCGAGCCGCACCCTCATCCCCTGCCCGACCGTCGAACGCTCATCCACGTAGGGCTCCCCGCCTGGGCACGCCCACCACTGACCGGCACCCGCGCCCACACCGTCCGGGACCCACCCTCTGCGGATCCTGCGGCTTCCCGATGGGCACCCGATAGCGGCGCGCTGACGGCACCGCCGACTACGTGTGCACCGGGGCTGCCGACGACGCCGTGCCCACCCCCGGCGGCCAGTCGATCGCCGCTCACGCCGTCGCCCCGGTGGTCGAGCGGCTGTAGCCGGGCGCGCGCACTCCCCAGCAGGTCCACTTCGCCGTCGCCGATGACCTCCACCAGCGCCACCACCACTCCCACCGGGCCGCCGAACTCGCACTGGAGCGCGCCCGCTTCGAGGCCGACCGCGCCGAGCGGGCCTTCAGCCGATCGAACCGGAGAACCGACTGGTGGCTCGCACCCGCAGGACCCTCTCCAGCACGACCGGGTCACCTCGATCAGCGGCCCGCCCGCACCCAGCAGGGCCACCCCTCAGACATCGGCACGGCCCATCAACCGCTCGACGACCTCGTCCACGGGCTCATCCGGCTGGACCGCCGGCTTCTCCTTCTCGCTCATGTCAGTCCGATCCGGGAGGCCAGGGCAGGCGTGGGTGGCTTGAACCGTTATGCCACGACAACGGCAGCCAGTTCTAGATGGTCAGTGTCACCGAAGGGCTGCACCTGGACCTCGACGGCTGATGCGCCGAGCCGGAGTGTGAAGTACGGGCTCGCTTCAATGAGCTCTTGCAAATGATTGAGAGCGTCGTCGTCGGGAGGGGACGAGAGGACGGCCTCCCACTCGCCTTTGGTCGAGGCGGCCGTCAAAGTGACTGGTATGCGGGCGAGGCATGTGGACTGGTTGGCCCACCACTCCAGATACGCCGTGTTCTCGTCGCGGTCCATTCCCCGAGCGTAAGTGCCGGCACTTCCTGCCATGAACGCCACCTGCTGTGGTCGGCCGACGGGACGTGGCAACGTCTGCTCCAGCACGTCCAGGCCGCCGCCGATGCCGCCGACGAGATCGACCGGGACATCTCGGTCGGCTCCACCATCGTCCGCGGACTGCACCCAGTTCAAGCCGGTGCTGGAGGAGATCCGCGCCCCACGCGCCGGGCAGTGCCGGGCAGGCCTCGCAACAAGCCTGACAGCCTGGCGGCGGACAAGGCGTACCGCAACGGGCCTTGCCGTGAACACCCACGACGACGGGCATCCGACACACCATCCCGGAGAAGGCCGACAGCCAGGCCCCCCGCCCGCGCAAAGGCTCACGTGGCGGACGGCCACCAGGCTTCGATGAGGAGCGGTACAAGAAGCGCAACACCATCGAGCGGGCAGTCAACCGGCTTGAGCAGCCCAGAGCGGTCGCCACCCGCTACGACAAGCGCGGCTACGTCTACCTCGGCACAGCCACCGCAGCGGCCCTCACCATCTGGCTCCGAACATGATCGACCGGACAAGCCCTAACCCCCGCCGGAGTCCGCCGAAGATTCAGAAACCTCCACCCGAACCTGCCCTGTCCGGCCCGTGCACCGAAACCCGACCGGCCAGGCCCCGGCAGCCCCCTCGACCCGAAGAACCGGCACCCCGCCGCCCGACACGACGTGGGCAAAACGGTCAGGTGACCCGAGACCATCACCGAACGCGACCACTTCAGACGAAGAGAACAGGCTCAGAAGGGAACGTCCAGCCCAGCCTCTCGCAGCCGAAGCAGTGCCCTGCCCATGCACTCGGCAACCGAGGTCCCATCCGCTCTCATCCCATCGGGAAACGGTCCTCCGTGAGCGGCGAAAGTCCACGTCGGCCGAGCCTCACGCATGCGCTCCGCGTCGACTCGGATCATGGCACCCACACCCTGCTCGCCGAGCCACTCCAGGATGAGTAGCGTCGCCTCCTCGACGCCGTTGTCCAGACCCACCTCGGGATGTCGCACCTTGGGCAACCGCCGCCCTGCCTTGGTCATGACCACAACCCTACTCAGCGACCGACCAGCCCAGATTACGCGTTGTTCGAGGTCAGACCTCATCAAGCACAAGCTGAGCTTGTCCTACCTTCCAAGCGTGGGTCTGAGACGGTCATTCGTAAGATCGTCGGGCCCGGGGGTTCCGGGTATGGCTGTGAGCTTGTCGCCGCTCGATGGCTCAAAGAACTTGGCCACCCGGGGCCCCGCGACGACTCGACCGCTAATTGGGATACGCGACTCGATCGCTGTGTTCTTTGACTACCGTCGGTGGCTGCTTCGACTAGCTTCATGAGGGGCGTCAGGATCTGTGGCAGGTCGTTCTCGGAAGTGAGTACCGGTTGGTCCTGCCGGGTGGCTCGGTTCTGGAGTCGACGAAGAGTCGTGAAGTTGCACCCGATCCCCATAGGAACACCATCCTCGTGCGCTCGTCTGATTCCAGTGTGAGACTCACTGCCGTGGCCTTCGACCGCCCTCGGGACGGGGTCCCTGGGACGGGCCGCTTCACCGCAGAGCTGATCCCGCGTGAGTGAAACTCGCGTTCATGTGCGGCATGCCAGTCCCTGACGTGCCCGGTGTCGACAAATCTTCCACCTACGCGCTCCGGGACGTCCTACGGGCAGCGGATCCCGTGAACTTCGGCCAGACCGGTCACCGCAGTTCTGGTGACCGGTCTGGCCCAGAGACAGAACACGCATGCCCTGGCTGCCTTCGACAAGGCTCCCGGAAGCGGAAAACCTCCGGGACGCCCTGGAGCATTTCGATGCCTGCGAGCAGAAGGCGGGCAAGCTCGGGGAGACGATGCGCAGTACGCCGGGCGGGCCGGGTGCGAGGAAGGAGTCCACACACTCATCATGTTGACCGGCGACGCCCGCAGGACACTGAGAGGGCGATATGAAAGTTTATGTCCGATTCGTGATTGGTTTGAGTGAGGCTGGCGGGTCGGGTGTCCGCGTGAGGGGTCAGAGGCGCCACGATCTGGCAGCCGGTAGGCAGATCAGGGATGGGCGGGACGCGCCACGTCGCCGAAAACGCCGCGGAGCACCCGGATGAAGGCCGCCACCGCGACCGGTACCGTCACGAGGCCGTCCAGCATCAGGACTGCGGACACAAGCCCCCTGAGGAGGAGGAGCCTGCCGTCTCCCGCGTCCTCCTCGGCACCCGCGGCCGTCCCTATGAGCCAGAGGAAGTACGCGATCACGGTCCCCGTCAACAGGAGCCAGAAGCACCCGATGGCCACATTCCAGGTCCGGGTGACGGCCACCGGATACTGCTCAAGCCGGGCGCGGAAGTACTGCAGCACGATGAGCATGACGATGAGGATCAGTGTCAACGGCAGCCGCCATCCGTCGTCCGTCATCGCCCACTCGGTCAGGTCCTTCCAGCCCCCCAGCTCCAGCGAACTACTCGTGTGATCACGAGCGATCGCCTTCAGGCTAGACCCAGTCACCAGCAGAACGGTCGCGGGCGCCAGTCCGAACAGGCTCAGCAGCGGGTGGCTCAGCGGTCCGCGCCGCACCCACGGGTTCACCCACACTTGTTGCCGTGGCCCGGGATGAGCCGGCACGGCCCTCGGTCCTGCCGGGCGGGGCTGTGCGGGTGGCTGGTACGCGGGAGGCGCGTACGAGCGCGGTGTGGCGGAGCCCGACAGGTACGCGCTCCGCCCGGATGGGGGCGGGATGGACGAGGGCTGGGCGGACGACGGCGGAGTCCAGGGCCGGGAACCGGAGTCGGCCTCGGTGATCACTGCTGTACGAGGCGGTGGCCCGCCGCCTGTCCCCGCCCTTGTGGCGTCGTCCTCAGCCTCGACGCTGAGGAGGTGCTCTGCTTTCCGGGCGATCGCCAGGACAAGAGGGCCGGGCAGCCAGGGCTCGTCTGTACGGTGTTCCTCTGCCCGGGCCAGCAGGTCTTCTGGAGAGGGACGGTCCGCCGGCCCCTTGGCCAGACAGTCGCCCACCACTGCGGCGTAGTCCTCCGGCATGCCGTTCAGGTTCGGTTCATCGTGGACAGCCCGGTACAGCAGTTCCGGTGGCGAGCCGTTCCCAAACGGGCCGCTCCCCAAGGCCGCAAAGGTCAGCACCGCCCCGAGCGAGAAGATGTCACTCGCGGGGCCCACTTGCTCCCCATGTGCCTGTTCTGGTGACATGTAGCCGGCGGATCCCACCACCGAGCCTGTTGCGGTGAAGGCCGTGTCGTCGGCTGCCCGGGCGATCCCGAAATCGATCAGCAACGGCCCGTCCGAGGACAACAGAACGTTCGTCGGCTTGAGATCGCGGTGTACCAGAGCGCACCCATGCACCGTGCTCAGGGCCCGAGCCAGCCCGGCAAGCAGCCGCCAAAGGGACGGCTCGGGTAGCGGTCCGTGGTCGTGGACGGCTTCGGCGAGGGACGGACCTGGAACATAGGCGGAGGCCAGCCACGGAATCGGGGCATCCGCGGCGGCGGCCAGCACCGGCACCGTTCCTGGCCCGGAGACCTCCCGGGACACACGGACCTCCCGCGCGAACCTCTCCCTGAAGCCCGGCGCACTGGCCATCCCCGCATGCACCATCTTGACTGCCACCGTCTGACCGCCCGGCGACCGGCCGAGGTACACCCGCCCCATGCCGCCCTCACCAAGGCGGTACAGCAGCCGGAACGCACCTACCTGCCGCGGATCCTCAGCCGTCAGCGACTGCACCCAACACCCCCACTGAATAGTGCACTTGGACGGTCAGAGAATCTTGGCAGTTGCGGGCCCATGCGGCCACAGGTACACAGCCGCCTGTGCGAGGCGTCGCGGTACCAGGCGCCGAATTTCCAACGCGCTGCACCTGCCCGCCGCCCGCCGCAAGCTCCGCTTCCAGCTCTCACACCATGACTACGGGTCTATCAGGAATTGGGCTCTTCCAAGATTTTCGTAGCTGGTGATCACGTCAACTCGCCTGTGCTATCGGCTGGTTGGGGCCGGGCTGGGTGAACATGTCCCGCGATCCGGAGTGAGTCTGGTCAGTCTGAGCCCGTCGAGGTGTTGTGGCACCATCCCCGTTGTGGATGACCGTACGGATGACGTGGACTGGTCCGGCCTCTTCCATGCCTCGGGCCCCGCCGGCGACACGCCGCGGCATCTGGCAGCTCTCGTCGGCGACGATGCGGAGGCTTTCGTCGACGGGTACTCACACCTGTGGTCGGAGACGCTTCGCCGCGAGGGCAAGGCCTGGCCTGCGACGGCGCCCACCGCGATGCTTGTCGCCGAGCTCCTGGACAATCCGCTGCTAGGGCCGGATGATCCCTCGCTGCCCGACGCCATGCTCGCCTATCTGTACCCAATCGGCGTCGCCGCCGACTTCGGAGACCGGGCTGCGGAGATCCGTGCTCGGGTCAAGGACCGCACACCGGAGCTGCGGGCCTGGACTGCCGAGTACGTGTCGACCGATACGGATGGCAGGGCCCGGATGCGGCGGGACGGCACGGGTCTGGGTGAACTCGTCCTCGATCAGGCGGCGCTCGCCTGCTTCGACCTGGTTCCCGCGCTCCTGTGGCGAACACTGCCGCACCTCGCGTCGGAACGTGCCAGGCGCAGGACCTGCGCCGCCGCAGCTGTCGGGTCACTGGCGCGGCCTCCCGCGGCCTCCGCGCAACGTCCGGAGCTGCTGGAACTGTTGACGTCGATGGCCCGGGCCGCCGGTTCCTCGCACGACCTGGCGACGATTGTGATCGCCATTGGCCACCTCGACGGCGACACGCGCCCCTGGCTGGCTGACCCGCATGCAGGCGTTCGGGCCTGCGCGGCCCTGGCGCCCAACCTTGCCGGCGACGACGCAGCGGACCAGGTGCTGATGGAACTGGCGCGGTCGCCGCAAGCCTTCGGCAAGTTCTTTGGCGACCTGGCTCCACCCCTGCAGTTCCAGTCCAAGTCGTACCAGGACCTGCTCACAGGGCGACGCGAGCTGATGCCCGGTGCCCGGGACGGGGGTTACGGTCGCGGCAGGGTGAACAGCCCCTGCTCGGCCTCGGCCAGGATTCCCCGCTCGGCGAGCCGCTTGAGCTTCAGGCGAACGTTGTTGATGCTGTTGGGCGCGATCTCCACGCCCATCGCCTCACACACCGCCCGCGCCCGCAGCGGGGCATTGGCCGCGGCGAAGACCGCCATGGTCTGCTGGTAGGCCGGATGGTCCGGCAGTTTCGCGGCCGGCGGCTCGGACGGGGGGCGGATCGGGCAGTTCCAGCAGTGTCTTGCGGGTGATCCGGATCTCCTCGGCGGCTGTGTCGAACCCGTCCAACAATGCTGTCAGCTCCGCGATCTTCTCCCGAGCCGCCTCAGCCTGCGCGGCGATCTCACGCTCCCGCTCCTCCAGCCGAACAAGTACCGCCCCCGAAGTCAGCTCTCCACCGGTCATGCTCCACGCCAGGCAGGGGTGGAGGGGCCGGTCAGCATCCTCGACATCCGGTCGCTTATCGCCCAGTACACCCGGGACTCGGCCGAGGCGGTCCGGTGCTCGTAGTCGCGCACCAGTCGGCGGTGCAGCATCAAGATCCCGTTCGTTTGCTCCACGATCCACCGCTTGGACTGCGGGACGAACCCGACATCGGCCGGGTTCCGCGCGACGACTTCGACCTCGATGCCCACCTGCTGCCCGTGGTCCACGACGGTCTTCTTGAACCCCTGGTCCACCAGGGCCCTTCGTCACGGTGCCGGTGTTCGCTGCGACCTTGTCGAGCAGGACGGTGCCGAAGGCGTTGTCGTGGACGGAGGCGGCGAGCACCACCACCGTGATCACCAGGCCCAGGACGTCGACGGCAGGGCCCCGCTTGCGACCAGGCACCTTCTTGTTCGCGTCCCGTCCGGTCGTGCCGGCCGGGACCCCCGCGGCGGCGTGCAGGCTCTGGGTGTCGAGCACCACCAGGCTGGGGTCGGCTAATCGGCCCCTCTTCTCCCGGACCTGCCAGCGCAGCAGGTCGTGGATGGTCTGGTCGGTGCCGTCGTCGCGCCATCTGTAGAAGTAGTACTTCACCGCGCCGGCGGGCGGCAGGTCGTGAGGGAGGTAGTCCCACTGGCAACCGGTCCGGGACTGGTAGAGCAGGGCGTTGACGATCTCCCGCATGTCGTAGTTGCCCTGGTGGCCGCTGACTGAGGGGTGCCGGGCCTTCCACGAGGTCACCACAGGCTTGATCAGGGCCCAGCGCTCGTCGGATAAGTCGCTCTTGTAGGACTGGCGGTCGCCCACGGGTGACACTGCAGCGCTCCCGAGCCTCCCGGGCAGCGGAGATGCCGCGATGCCACACGTTCCAGCGACGACAGATGCGACATCACGTCACATACCGCCCTCTGAACGCTGCCGACGCCGCCCGGGCCCGCCCGCTCGCTCCACTCCGCAGTGATTCAAGCCACCGTTGGACGGCGGTAACAGGCGGCCTGCCGCCACCGGCCGGGTATCCGGCCGCGGGGCGGCCAGGGCCC
>NZ_FMDK01000215.1 GCF_900091995.1 Streptomyces sp. MnatMP-M17 | reverse complement strand
GGCCCGTCCCCGGGCCGCCGCGTGTCCGATCAGCAGCCGCAGCGAAGGCTCCAGACAGGGCCGGGAGAGCAGATACCGCTGATTGCGCACGGTCTCCGGGCGCCAGTGGTGCTTGTACGGCTCGTTGCCGCGCAGCATGCTCAGCGTGGTGCGCCCGCTCCCGCTGATCTGCCGCGCTCCGCTCCGCAGCAGCATGGTGGCCACATCCACCTTTCTGGCGCGCAGCCCAGGATCGGCTCCGTACAGATAGCCGCCCGCCAGCGTCCCCGACATCAGGGTGAGATCCGCCGCCAGCACCTCGCCGGCCAGCAGGAACTCGGTCACGCGCGCGTCACCGGACCCGGCCATCGCCCGTACCGACCGGCTGAGATGCTCCGCGAAGCGCGTACTGAGGTGCTCGGCGGTGACGCCGCGGCCCTGCCACTGGAGCCGGTGCAGCTCCAGCAGCCGGGCGACCGCGAGCGGGATCTCGTCCTCGGGCACCACCCGCTCGTCGATACCGAGCGAGTCCAGCTTGCGCAGCTTGGCGCGGAAGCGCTGGGCGCGCGAGGAGGCGAGCCTGCCGAGCAGTTCGTCCATGGGAACGGCGGGCAGTTCGAGACAGACCGAGTCGGCCAGCCGCCGGCGCGGCCCGCTCCAGCAGGCGACCACACGCTCCGCGGCGGCGCCCGGCCGTACCTCCCGCAGATCGATCACCGACGTACGGGCCACTTCGCGCAGCGCCCTGGCCAGCGCGGCAGCCGCGGCCTCCGGACAGCGGTCGTCGAGCAGGACGTCGGAGAAGTCGGAGATGGTCCCGCCGAGCGGTACGAGGACGGGAACGGGACGGTGGACCAGCATCAGCGGCGCCGCCGCCACCAACTGCCCGGCCCGGCGTACGAGAACGATCCGCAGCCGTCCGGGCGTGCCGTACGACACCCACCAGGAGCGCAGCCAGGCGTGGTTCTGGAACGGAGTGGCGTTACGGGAACGGCGGTGCAGCGCGTGCCAGTCCGGCCCGAGCGCGGTGAAACGGCCGAAGTCCCGGCATACCTCCGTGGTGAACACGGACCCGGAGACGGACGAGGCGGATGGTGCCGAAGGTGAGGAGGAGGTGAGGGACACGGAAGATACGGAAGCCCCGGAGGACACAGAGGCCCCGGAGGACGCCGGGGATCCAGCGGACGCCGACGACGCGGCGGTGGAACGCGTACGGGCCGCCGACGAGGGCATACCGGTTGCCCGTCTCGATTCGGTGTGCATCAGACTGTCTCCGGCTGTGGTTGGGACGCCGTCGCCGGTCCCGGGACGGTCACCTGGACCTGCTCGGCCCGCCGCCTCGGCCGCACCAGCAGACCGAGCCCGCCGAGCAGCCCGCCCGCGCTCGCGCCGACCAGGGCCGCCAGGGAGGCGGACGCCGAGACCGGGCCGGTCGGCTCGACCGCCCGGGAGAACTGGAGCACCCGTACGTTCGTACTGCCCTGCAAGTGCGTGCCGTTGACGACCAGGGAGCGCGCGACGCCGTCCGCCATGTTCACGGCGGTCGACGCCTCGGAGGAGGTCGCCGTCACGGAGATCATCGGAGCGTCCGGCGAAGTGGCCGTCCGTACATTCTTCTTGAGGGTCTCCGCCGATACACCGGACCAGACCGGCGCGTCACCGAGCAGCGCCACCTGGGAGGCGATCCGTCCGTACGCCGTCGCGAAGCCGAGAGCCGCGGCCGGATCGGACTTCTGCGTCGGTACGACCAGGACATAGCTGGTGGCCGTGTACTCGGGCGTACGGAGCAGTCCGTACGCGCCTCCGGCCAGCGCGCCGCTCAGCGCCGCCGCCGGCACGATCCCCCAGACGGGCAGCGCCTTCAGCCTCGCCGACACCGGGATGCGCCGCGCGGCCCGGCGCCGCGGAGGACTCGACTGGTTCATGGGCAACTCACCTCTCGGGTGGGGGCCGTACCGCGCACGGCATGCCCGTACACCGTCATCAGTTGTTCGGCACTGTGGGAGATGTCGTAGTGGCGTGCCGCCCTGGGCACGGGCAGCCGACGCGGAAACGTCTCCTCGAACTGCCGTAGTTCGGCGACCAGTTCGGGCACGGATCCGCTGATCTGCCGGGCTCCCGGCGCATCGTCGGCGGGCAGGTCGTGCAGCGCGGGACAGGTGACATGGAGGACCGGCAGCCCGGCCGCGAGGGCCTCCACCACGGCGAGTCCGAAGGCCTCGTCGTAGGAGGTGGACACGAAGACATCCATGGCGGCGAGCAGCGAGGGCAGATCGGGCGCGCGGGCGGGCTCTGCCGAGGACCCGTCCGACAGCTCGCCTGACAGCCCGTCCGACGGATCGCCCTGCGACGTCTCGCCCGGCAATGTCCCGGGAACGGCACGCGGCGGATCCTCGCACGCGCCGTGCAGCAGGATCCGGTGGGCCGCTCCCCACCGCCGCGCCAGCCGCCGCAGCCGCTCCCGCTCCGGTCCGTCGCCCACCAGCAGAAGCCGGGCGCGCGGCAGTTCGGCGACGGCCCGTACGAGCGTGTCGAAGCGTTTGCTGGGAGTCAGCCGTCCGACACCGCCCACCACGAAGGCGTCCAGCGGCAGCCCGAGACGGCTCCGCGCGGCGCGCCGTGCGCTCTCGTCGTAGGCGAAGCGCCCGACGTCGATGCCGTTCGGCACGACATGGATCCGGTCATGGCGCACTCCCCAGCGCTCCAGCCGGCGCGCGACGGTGGCGGAGACGGCGACCGTCGTGGTGCCGAGGCGTTCGCCCGCGAGATAGAGCGCGCGGGCGCCCGTGGAGAGCTGTCTGCCCTCGATCTGTACGGCGCCCAGGGAGTGTTCGGTGGCCACGATGGTCCGTACGCCCGCGAGGCGGGCCGCGAACCGCCCGTACAGACAGGCCCGGTAGAGATGCGTGTGCACCAGGTCGTACCGCCCTTGCTTGACCAGCTTGGTCAGTCTGGGCAGGGCGCCGAGGTCCTTGTTGCCGGTCATGGCGAGATCCGTGACGGGCACGCCGTCGGCGACGATGCCCTCGGCGACCGGACCGGGATTGGTGAGGGTGACGACCTCGCTCTCGGTCGGCAGCCGGCTCAGCAGCAGCCGCAACTGCTGCTCGGCGCCGCCGATCCCGAGGCCGGTGATGATGTGCAGCACTCTCACGGTGCCGTCCTCCCGCCCGTGCCGACCAGGGCGTCGGTGTACGCGGCGTACTCCGCGGCCGGTACGGGCTCGCGGCGCCAGCGGTGCAGCCGCCGTTTGAGATGGAGCCGCGGTCCGGTGTCCTTCTCGCCGACATGGACGCGCGGCAGGGCGAGCATCCCGGTCAGCGGCCCGGGACTGATGGCGCAGGCGTAGGTGTAGCCGGCGGCCCGTACGGCTTTGATGACACGGGTGTCGACCGTGCCGTACGGATAGCAGAAGCCGGTCACCTCGGCGCCGGTGAGGGCCCGCAGAAGCTCCCTGCTCCGCGCGGTCTCGGCGGCGAGCAGCTCGTCGTCGGCCCTGGTGAGATCGGTGTGGCGCAGTCCGTGGGAGCCGATCTCCATACCGGCCGCTGCGGCTTCACGGATACCGTCGGCGGTGAGCAGAGGTTTACGAGGGCCGAGGCTGTCCCATTCGTTCGTACCGCCGAGCCGGCCGGGCAGGACGAAGACCGTGGCGGTGAAGCCGTATCCGCGCAGCAGCGGTACGGCACGCTCCAGGAAGTCCGCGTATCCGTCGTCGAAGGTGAGTCCGACGAGTCCGGCGCCGCGGCCCCCGGCGCGTGCGCGCAGCAGCCGCTCCATGCCGACGCCGGTCAGTCCGCGCCGGCTCAGCCAGCGCAACTGCCGTTCGAGCCGGGCCGGTGAGACGGTCACCTGATAGGGGTCGTCGGCGGTGTCGGCGACGGAGTGGTACATGGCTGCCCACAAGGGGCCTGGGGACACCGTGTCAGCGGGCATGTGCGAGCTTTCGTGTGAGAGGGCGGAGGATGGTGTCGATCTCGGGCGCCTGAAGGGCGCGGGCGATGACGAGGAACACGGCGGCGACGGCCGCACAGGCCGCCGTGGCGCCCAGTACGGGCGAGGGAATGAGGTTTCCGCAGAGCCAGCCGGAGCCGGTGGCCGCCGCGGCGGCGGAGCTGAGCTTGACAAGGCCGCCGCTCATGGCGCGGATGTCGACGGGCACGCTGTGGCGGCCGACGCCGTGCAGCATCAGGGCGGCGGTGAGGGAAATACCGAGGGCGTTGGCCGCGGCGATACCGAGCACGCCCCAGACCTCGACCAGCAGGGCGCCCGCGCCCGTGGTCAGGGCGAGCCCGGTGAGCATGGCGAGCGCCGGGAACCAGAGCGGGCGCGCGGCGGAGAAGTAGCAGCGCACCAGCGCGCCGACGAGCGTGTGGCCGAGCAGACCGAGCGCGTAGACGCGCATCACATCGGCGGTCGCCGCCGTGTCGGCCCGGTCGAAGGCACCGCGCTGGAAGAGCACTTCGATGATCTGCGGCGCACAGGCGATCACGGTGGCGGCTCCGACCAGCACGATCATCCCGGCCAGCGCGAGATCGCGCTCGACCCGGCGCCGTGCCCGGTCGGTCTCGCCCGCCGCCATCGCACGGGCGATCACCGGGAAGGTGACGGTGCACAGCATCATGGAGAGCGTCATCGGGATCTGCGCGACCTTCTGCGCGTAGTTGAGATGCGAGATGGCTCCGGCGGGCAGCGGCGCGGCGAGAAAACGCTCGATGAGGACCTGCGACTGTCTGCTGAGGGCGAAGACGACGACGGGTGCGAGCAGCGCGAGCGCGACGGGCGGTCCGCTCCCGCCGTCCTTCGTACCGTTGTCCGCGACCGGCCGGCGCTCCGTCAGTCTGTGCCACAGGAACGGTACTTGGACCAGCACCATCAGCACTCCGCCGAACGCGACACCGGCGGCGGCGGCCCGTACTCCCCAGCGGTCGGTGACCACCAGCATCGTCGTGATGATGGCGGTGTTGTAGACGGCGTAGATCATCGCGGGCGCGAGAAAGCTGCCGTGCGCGCGCAGTGCCGCGCTGCAATATCCGGCCATGCCGAAGGTGAAGGCGCAGGTCGCCGTCGCCCGGGTGCAGTCGACGGCCAGCCGCGGTTCGGGCAGACCGGGCGCGAGGACGGCCACCACCCACGGCGCGGCGGCGATCAGCAGGGCCGCGCCCGCGCTGAGGGCGAGACAGAGCCGGGGCAGCGTCGCCCGCATGAGGAGCAGAACGGGATCCCGCTCGGGCGGCGGTTCGGTGGCCCTGCGGGCCAGGGCCAGACTGAAGGCCGGTACGAGGATCAGGGCCATGGCGTCCTCGATGAGGAGCGTGGCGGCGACCTCGGGGACGGTCCAGGCGACGAGGAAGGCGTCGGTGTCGGGGCCGGCGCCGTAGAGATGGGCGATGGTCTGGTCGCGGAGGAGACCGAGGAGGGCTCCGGCGGCGGTCAGCAGGGCGGTGAGGAACGCGGCCCGTGCCAGGAAGCGCCCGGAGGAGAAGGCACCACGAGCACCGGGACGCTGCTCGGCGCCGGGCGGTGCGACGGGTGGCGCGACCGGCGCGGAATCCGGTGGGGAGGCCTGCGGAGGAGGTCCCGCGGAGGAGGAGGACGGGGACGGCGGAGACACGGGCGGGGGCACCGCGGGCAGAGACTTCCTCGTATCGGTCACGCGGAGGCAGCCCCGCTCCCGGTCTCACGGTCACGGTCCCTGCCTCGGGCCGGACCCAGTGCCCACCACGCGGCCAGCCCGAACATCACGGCCGTCAGTACGGTGGACGGCCCGCCGATGTCCGCGTAGCCGAAGTCCACGAGCTGCCAGACCAGCAGTCCGGTGACGGCGAGCGCGCAGTCACTGCCGCGGTGTCCCGCTCGCGAGTGGCGCGGACCGGGCAGCCTGCGCAGCGCGAGGACGAGCAGCGCGGCCCAGCTTCCCGCCAGGGCTGTGATCCCCAGGAGGCCCTGCTCGCTGAGCACCAGCAGATACATGTTGTGCGGGGAGAGCAGCGGCTGGCGCTGGAAGCCGAGGCCGGCGCCCGCCGTGTCGCTGCCCGAGGACAGCCCCAGGGAGGCATGGCTGTCGCGGTGAGCGGGAAAGCCCTTCAGCCCGACGCCGGTGACCGGCCGCTCCCGCCACATGTCGGCGGCGGCGGCCCACATCATGTACCGGTCGGCGACGGACTGGTCGGGCGCGTCGGTGACCTGGGTGATGCTGTCGAGACGCTCGCCGATCATCTGCGAGCCGATACCGAGTCCGCCGACGAGGACCACGCCGAGCGCTCCGGCGGCGAGCGCGGCCACGGCGGCCCTGCGCACCCCGGAGAGCGTGAGCTGGAGGACGACGGCGACAGCCGTGGCGATCCAGGCGCCACGGCTGAAGGACAGTGCGAGCGGTACGGTCAGCAGCCCGGCGCAGACCAGCGCGACGGCCCGCTGCCGGCCGGGCCCTCGTACGCCGTGACCCCGTACGCCGTGGCCTCGTACGCCGTGACCCCGTACGCCGTGGCCCTGTACGCCGCGCACCGGAGCCAGCGCGAATCCGACCGCGACGACCAGTCCGTACGCCACGACGGTCGCCATGCCCATCACATCGGTCGCTCCGAAGGTGCCGACGGCACGGATGTTCTCGCCCATGTACGAGGCGCCGGTGCCGGTCAGATACTGCGTCACGCCGATCGAGCCCTGCACCAGCGCCAGAGCGACGACGGCACCGGCGACGAGCCGGAAGTCCGCGCGGTTACGGATCAGCAGCAGCAGCGCGCCCGGCACCAGTACGAAGATCTGGAGATAGCGCGCCAGACCGGGCAGAGTGGCCGCTGGTTCGTGCGAGGTGAGGGCGGCGACGGACACTCCCAGCACCGGAAGTCCCAGCACCAGCGCGGCGGTCCTGGTCAGCGGCCGGGCCCGCTCGCGCAGCACCCGTACCAGGCAGTACAGGACGAGCAGCGCGGAGGCCCCGTCCGCGACGCTGCCCGATCCGGCGGAGCCGTCGCCCGCCGGAGCCGCCGGTACGGCGATG
>NZ_FMDK01000403.1 GCF_900091995.1 Streptomyces sp. MnatMP-M17 | reverse complement strand
GCGGGGACGCGTGCCGTAGGTCCCGTTCCGCGCTGTACGCGCGGAGATAGCCGACGACGGTGTTGGTGACCGCCACCAGCGGCACCGCCACCACCGCTCCGGCGATACCCGCGACCAGACCGCCCGCGGCGACGGCGAGGACGACCGCCAGCGGATGCACCCGTACCGCGCGGCCCAGGATGAACGGCTGGAGGACATGGCCCTCGATCTGCTGCACACCGAGGACGATGAGCAGGACCATCAGCGCGGTGAACACATCCTGTGTCACCAGCGCCACGACCACGGCCAGCGCGCCCGAGATCACCGCTCCGACCAGCGGGATGAACGCGCCGAGGAAGATGATCACGGCCAGCGGGACGGCCAGCGGCACTTCGAGGAAGTAGAGCCCGAGCCCGATGAAGAGCGCGTCGATCAGCGCCACGATCACCGTGCCGCGCACATAGGCGGTCAGGGTGTGCCAGGCGCGCGGCCCGGCTCCCGCGACGCCCTCGCGCGCCTGGGCCGGGACCAGCTTGAGCGACCACTGCCAGACCTTCTTGCCGTCGTACAGCAGGAAGAGCGTCGAGAACATCGCGAGGAAGATCCCGGTCAGCAGCTCCACTATCACCGTCACGCCCTGGAGCCCGGCGGAGGTTATTCCCTCGGCGTTCGAGCCGACGGCGTCGCTCAGACTCTTCGCGAGGTCGTTGATCTGGTCCTCGGTCACATGGAACGGGCTGTTGAGCAGCCAGCGCTTCAGCTCGTTGATACCGTCCGTGACCCGGTTGGAGAGATCGTCGACGTTCTCCATGACCTGCCACACGACGAACCAGCCGACCAGTCCCATCAGGACGAATCCGGCGATCGCCGTCAGCGCGGTGGCCACCGCGCGCGGTACGCCCAGCCGTCTGAGCCAGGCGACCGTGGGCTGGAGCAGCGCCGTGATGAGCAGGGCGGCGACAAAGGCCATGACGACGAGCTGTACGGCGCTGATGACACGCATCAGTACCCAGACCATCCCGGCCAGGACGAGCAGCCGCCAGGCGGCCTCGCCCGCGACTCTCATGCCCCAAGGGATGGCGGAGACGGGATCGGGCTTGCCGGAGACGGCGGGAGCATACGAAGGAGGCGGCGGAACTGAATCGGGCGCGGATTCGGGCGCGGCCACGGTGACGGTGACCGGTGCCTCGTCGGCCTCGGCCTCGGCCCTGCGCCGGTCCAGGTGTTCACCCATCCGCGTCAGTCCCGTACCCATCTGGCTGAGCCACGCCGGCACTCTCGACATGATGTTTCCTCGTCCCCCCGTCCCTCGCCCCACGTACTCCCCCGAAGATGTTCGAATCGACCGTACACGGGAGAAGCCCCCCACCGTAGGACGGTGGAGGGCTTCATGAGGTTGAGCGCCGGGCGGGCCGGTGTGCTTCCCCGGGCTAGTACCAGTTGTTGGCCTGCCAGAACGACCAGGCGCCGCAAGGGCTGCCGTAGCGGCCGTCCATGTAGTTCAGGCCCCACTTGATCTGGGTCGCCGGGTTGGTCTGCCAGTCGGCGCCGGCCGAGGACATCTTCGAGCCGGGCAGCGCCTGGACCAGACCGTACGCGCCGGAGGACGGGTTCTGCGCCTTGTAGTTCCAGCCGGACTCGTGGTCCACGATATTGCTGAAGCACTGGTACTGGTCGGCCGGAATCATCTGCCGTGCCATCGCCTGGACCTGCGCCACGCTGTACGAGCTCTGCGCCGCGAAGGAAGTGGCGGAACGCACCTCGTCACGGCTCGCGCGCTCGGCGGCCTCCTTGGCCTCGCGCTGGCGCTCGGCCTCGTCGTCGGCGGCTTTCTTCTTCGCCTTGGCGGCCTTGGCGGCCTGGATACGGGCCGCTTCCTCCGCGGACTTCTTGGCGCTCGCGTCGGCCTCCGCGGCCATCACATCGGCCTGCTGGGTCAGCGACGCGGTCTGCACCTGCGCCTGCTGGCCCGCCGGGATGTCCGCGAGGAGCGTCAGGTCGGCTGCTGCTGTCTCGAAGTCGTTGTCCGAGACCTGAGGGTCGCCCGAGGCGACACCCACGACTGCGCCGACGGTGGTGACCGCGGTGGCCGAAGCCACGGCGAACCCCCGGACCGAGATCCGGCTCACACGGTGTCCTTCCAGCATCGCCCGCATAGGTGACCTCGCGGGCGCGATCGTGCCCCTGGCACTGGCCTCCGCACTACTGGGTCACGGGAGACACGGGCCCGGTGGGCAACCCCCTTGCGGGGACTGCCGCGTGGTGCACGGGCGGCATACGGCGGCAGTTGTTGAGTTGTGTGGTGCCGCACCACTGGGGGTGCGCGTGTGCCGCATGCGGGGCCTGACGGAAGCAAGACTCTGCCGGAAGGCCACGCCGTGAGGCAATTCTTCGTTGCGTGGGAAAGCTCACACTCCGTTTGACCGGGAAGAAAAAGGAAAGCCCCACGCGGCACAGCGCCGCCCGGCTAAGCTGTTGCGCTCCGCCGGGCGGCATCAACCGTGGCGATACGGTCTAGATCTGACCGTCCTCCAACATTTCGGTCACCAGCGCGGCGATCTGCGAGCGCTCGGAGCGCGTCAGGGTGACATGCGCGAAAAGCGGATGTCCCTTGAGTTTCTCGACCACCGCGACAATTCCGTCGTACCGCCCGACCCGCAGATTGTCGCGCTGCGCCACATCATGGGTCAGCACCACCCGGGAGTTCGCCCCGATCCGGGACAGGACGGTCAGCAGAACGTTCCGCTCCAGGGACTGGGCCTCGTCCACGATGACGAACGCGTCATGCAGAGAGCGTCCCCGGATATGGGTGAGCGGCAGCACTTCGAGCATGCCGCGTCCCAGCACCTCCTCGATCACCTCACGGCCCGCCACCGCGGAGAGCGTGTCGAAGACCGCCTGGGCCCAGGGGCTCATCTTCTCGGCCTCGGTGCCGGGCAGATAGCCCAGCTCCTGCCCGCCCACCGCGTAGAGCGGCCGGAAGACCATCACCTTCTGGTGCTGCCGGCGCTCCAGGACCGCCTCCAGGCCCGCGCAGAGGGCCAGCGCCGACTTGCCGGTGCCGGCCCGGCCGCCCATCGACACGATGCCGATGTCGGGATCGAGGAGGAGATCGAGGGCGATGCGCTGCTCGGCGCTGCGGCCGTGGATCCCGAAGGCCTCACGGTCGCCGCGGACGAGCCGGACATTGCCCTCGGCGGTGACCCGGCCGAGCGCCTTGCCGCGCTCGGACTGGAGCACCAGCCCGGTGTGCACGGGCAGCTCGCTCGCCTCGGGCACATAGAGCGACTCCTCGGTGAAGAGGAGATCGACCTGGTCCGCGGCGAGCGTCAGCTCGCTCATACCGGTCCAGCCGGAGGAGTCGGTGATGGCGAGCTCGGCGCGGTACTCCTCGGCGAGGAGGCCGACCGACGACGCCTTGATGCGCAGCGGCAGGTCCTTGGAGACGACCGTGACGTCGTATCCCTCGGCCTGGAGATTGCGCGCGACCGCGAGGATCCGTGAGTCGTTGTCCCCCAGACGGAAGCCGGCGGGCAGGATGCCGGGATCAGAATGGTTGAGCTCGACACGCATCGTGCCGCCCAGGTCGCCCAGCGGAATCGGGGCGTCGAGACGGCCGTACCGGACGCGGAAGTCGTCGAGCAGGCGCAGCACCTGCCGGGCGAAGTAGCCGAGCTCCGGATGGTGCCTCTTGGCCTCCAACTCCGTGATCACCACGATCGGCAGCACC
The DNA here is from genome assembly GCF_900091995.1 of Streptomyces sp. MnatMP-M17. Classification (GTDB taxonomy): domain Bacteria; phylum Actinomycetota; class Actinomycetes; order Streptomycetales; family Streptomycetaceae; genus Streptomyces. The sequence continues at coordinate 27,541 of NZ_FMDK01000403.1, read as the reverse complement.
ACCTCGTGCTCGTCGAAGCGGGACATGGCGTTCGGATCGGCCAGCAGGACGCTGGTGTCGAGAACGTAGGTGCGCCTGTCGGGCATGCGGCGCTTTGTGCTGGTCACCACGGAAGGACGTACCCCCTCGAATGAGGTCGGGGTGCGACGGCGTCGCGGGCGGGTGGGCCGGGCTCGGGCCCCATGCGCGGGCCGAGCTCCGGCCCTCCATGTCGCCCGTACGTTTGACCGCACGGTCGTCCTGGTGCAAAGGGCCTCCCGGGCGGACGGCCCCATGCCGTCCGCTGAGATGCGACGTCCACGGACCTGGCTTTCGGACATCGACCTGGGGGAGGTATTCCCTCGAACACGCGCAGCCATGCCATGGCATATGACGGACGGCTGATGAACCACAGGTGACGGAGGTGCGTGACCGGGTACGGAGGACCCTCGAAAGGCAGCGGAAGGTCAGGTTCCGTAGCGGCGGTGGCGCGCCGCGTAGTCACGCAGGGCGCGCAGGAAGTCGACCTTGCGGAAGGCGGGCCAGAATACTTCGCAGAAGTAGTACTCCGAATGGGCGCTCTGCCAGAGCATGAAGCCGGAGAGACGCTGCTCTCCGCTGGTACGGATGACCAGATCGGGATCCGGCTGGCCGCGGGTGTAGAGATGGGACGAGATCAGGTCGGTGTCGACGATCTCGGCGAGCTCCTCGAAGGTGGTGCCCTTGTTCGCGTGGTCCGTCAGCAGGGAGCGGACCGCGTCCGCGATCTCCTGTCTGCCGCCGTAACCCACGGCGACATTGACGAGTATGCCCTTGTTGCCGATGGTGGCCTGCTCGGCCTCCTTGAGGACCATCTGCGTACGGCCGGGCAGCAGGTCCAGCGTGCCGACGTGGTGCACCCGCCAGCGGCCGTCGGCGGCCAGATCGCGGACCGCGTTCTCGATGATGCCGAGCAGGGGGATCAGCTCGTCCTCGGGACGGTCGAGATTGTCCGTGGAGAGCAGCCAGAGTGTGACGACTTCCACATTGGTCTCGGAACACCAGCCGAGCAGTTCCTGGATCTTGCTGGCACCGGCCTTGTGTCCCTGTTCGGCCGTACCGCCGGACGCCTTCGCCCAGCGGCGATTGCCGTCGAGGATGACGCCGATGTGCTTGGGCACCTGGGCATGATCGAGGCGGCCTCCCACCCGGCGTGCGTAGAGCCCGTACACCAGGTCGCGCAAGTTCACTGAGTCCACCTCTCGATTCGATGGGGACCGGCGCGTCGGGACCGGCGCGTCCGCCGACGGGGTCCTGGGGCCGGTCCTGGGACCCCGAAGCCGTCACATTACTGCGCGGTCCCCACGGGCACCCAACCCGGTCTGTCACAAGTCCGTGATAAGGAATGAACCGTGACTGATTTTCCCTCTTACCTCGCAGCCGACGACCGGTACGACTCCATGGAGTACCGGCGCAGCGGACGCAGCGGCCTGAAACTGCCCGCGATCTCGCTCGGCCTCTGGCACAACTTCGGTGACGACCGGACCCTCGATTCGCAGCGCGGCATCCTGCGCCGCGCCTTCGATCTGGGCGTCACGCACTTCGATCTGGCGAACAACTACGGACCTCCGGCGGGATCCGCCGAGCTGAATTTCGGCAAGATCTTCGCGCAGGATTTCTCGGCATATCGGGATGAACTCATCATTTCCACCAAGGCCGGATATCTCATGCATCCCGGGCCCTACGGTGAATGGGGTTCGCGCAAGTACCTGCTGTCGTCGCTCGACGCCTCGCTGGACCGGATGGGCCTCGATTACGTCGATATCTTCTACTCGCACCGGTTCGACCCGGATACTCCTCTTGAGGAGACCATGGGCGCGCTGGCCTCCGCCGTACAGCAGGGCAAGGCGCTGTACGTCGGTGTGTCGTCGTACACCGCGGAGCAGACCGCGGAGGCGGCCCGGCTGCTGAAGGAGATGGGCGTCCCGGCGCTCATCCACCAGCCTTCCTACTCGATGATCAACCGCTGGACCGAGGACGACGGTCTGCTGGACACGCTGGAGGCGGCCGGGATGGGCTGTATCTCCTTCGTCCCGCTGGCGCAGGGACTTCTGACGAACAAGTACCTGAAGGGGATTCCGGAGGGATCCCGGGCCACGCAGGGCAAGTCCCTCGACCCGGATCTGCTCTCGGACGAGGTCACGCGGCGGCTGAACGGGCTGAACGAGATCGCACGGCGACGGGACCAGTCGCTGGCGCAGCTCGCGCTGAACTGGGTGCTGCGCGATCCGCGGATGACGTCGGCACTGATCGGCGCGTCGAGCGTGAAGCAGCTGGAGGAGAATGTCGCGGCGCTGGCCGGGGCACCGCTCTCCGCCGATGAGCTGAAGGAGATCGACAGCTTCGCGGTGGACACCGAGGGGACAAACATCTGGGCCGGACGGGGCTGACGCTCCGGCGGTCGCCGGTCGCCCGGACAAGAAAACGGGCCGGTCCGTGGGGGGGATACGGACCGGCCCGAGGGGGGGTTTCCACCATAACCCTTCGTAAGGGATGGTGCGCGCCACGACAGGCCATGATGACGCTCCGGAAGCACCGGAAGGCCCTACAGGGCCCGGAATCCCGGAGCTCACAGGCGTACGGGCCCGGGCGTGGCGAGTAGTAGCCACGCCGCGCGGTAACCCTCAGGAGCGATGAGCGACGGCCGGTGCGTTGACGCCTGAGCGTACGGGCCGGAGCTCGGTAAGCGGTTCAGGGCCGGTTCGCGGTCGAGGCCCGGTTCGCGGTTCAGGCTCAGTTTGCGGCTCAGGCGCGGTTCGCGGTTCGGGCTCGGTCTCCGTACGAGGACCGGGCCCGTCCGCGTCCGGGCGCTCGCTGCGTTTGTTGGCCACGATCCGGCCCATGAACTCGTCGCCCCAGACGCCGAGCGGCAGCAGGGCCGTGTTGAGCGCCTGGCCCATGTCCGTGAGGGAGTACTCCACGCGTGGCGGTACCTCCCGGTACACCTCGCGATGTACGACGCCGTCGGCCTCCAGCTCACGTAACTGCTGGATCAGCATCTTCTCGCTCACACCGGAGACATGCCGTCGCAGCACTCCGAAGCGGTGCGGTCCGTCGTGCAGCGCCCAGAGAATGAGCGGTTTCCACTTCCCGCCCACCACATCCACCGCCGCGTCGAGCCCACAGGTGTAGACGGTCATCCTGCTCTGGCTTTTGGTCTGGCTCCTGCTCTTGGTCTGGCTCTCGGTCTGGCTCTCGGTCATGGTCATGGCCAACTCCGTTCCGGCCTCGATACTTACCGTTCCAGCAGTACGTCACGCTACGGCGAGAGCGCCGAGGAGGATACCGGTCAGGGCTCCGGTGATCATGAACGGACCGAACGGGATCGCCGACTTACGGCCCGCCCGGCGCAGCAGGATCAGTCCGAGACCGTACAGGGCGCCCAGCAGAAACCCGGCGAACGCTCCGACGAACAGGACCAGCCAGCCGTACCAGCCGAGGGCGACGCCGAGCGAGAGCGCGAGCTTCACATCGCCGAAGCCCATGCCGTTCGGATTGATCAAGAACAGCACGAAGTAGCAGACGCCGAGGGCCAGTCCGCCGAGCAGGGCCAGTGACCAGGAGCCGCCGGCGCCGGGAAGCAGCGCGGCCACGCCGAGCAGTACGGCCGCTGCGGCGGCGAGCGGCAGCGTCAACTGGTCGGGCAGCCGGTGCACATGACGGTCCACCAGGGCGAGCAGTACGGCGAAGGGCGTGAACAGCAGCCAGACGGCGAGTTCGGGACGCGGCCCGGTCGCCGCCGCGAGAGCCGCGCAGACGAGGGCGGTGAGGAGCGGGATGAGGATAGAGGGAGCGCCCGCGTCACAGCTCGCGCAGCGCGTACCGCCGAGCCATCCGCCCGCCGGACCGGCGATCGGGTGTCCGGCCGGACAAGTGTCGCGCCACGGGCGGTCCGGCTCGACCGAGAGGCGGTACGCGGCACGCGGCAGCAGCAGTCCGGTGGCTCCGCCCCAGACAACGGCGACGACGATCAGCGTGGCGTACACAGCACCGACCCTAGAGCCGTCCGCAGGGCCCGGTCATGGGTCCAGGGGCCCACTCCGGACGCGTCAGGACCCAGAAGCGGCGGTCCCGGAACACGGCCCGGCCGGCGGGCGCTACGGTCTACGGCCATGGGCACTTGGCGGAACGGCAGTGGACAGTTGACGATCGCGGGCCAGGACCGCCCGGTGGATCTGGAGATCGCCGCGTCGTACGGGACACGGCGGCGCGGTCTGCTCGGGCGTGACGGGATCGACGGCGCACTGCTGATCACGCCGTGCAACAGCGTGCACACCTTCCGGATGCGCTTCGCGATCGATGTGGCGTATCTGGACAAGGAGTTGACGGTCGTGGACATCCATACGCTGAGGCCGGGACGGCTCGCCATGCCGCGCTGGAAGGCCCGTCATGTGCTGGAGGCGGAGGCCGGTGCGATGGCGCGCTGGGGCCTGCGTCCGGGCACCAAGGTGAGCATGACGGGCGGGGCGTGAACGGGCACGTGTGAACGCGCCACGCGCCGTGTCTACTTGAGCTTGCTCGCCTGGGCCTGGAGCAGCGCGGCGGGCATCTGCGGAGTTCTGGCGCCTTCGAGGTTCGCGGTGTAGAAGGTGGCCACCGTGCCGCCGACCCGTACGACATGGAACACAAGCGGGACCGGCTCGCCCTCGAAGTCGCCCGTCACCTGGTAGGCGAGCGCGTCGTCGCCCACCTCGACAGGCGGCAGCAGCTTCACACCGGTGTACTTCGACGGACTGTCACCGCCGGTCGCCGTGAAGCCGTCGGCGCAGGCCGTGACGGCGCTACGAAGCCTGCTGAGCACGGTGCCGGCCGCCTGCGCACCATGGGCGGTGAGGAACTCCGAGACGGCGGGACGGCTGTTCTGCGCGCCCGCGAGCTGCCGGTACGCGACGGCCTTGCCCAGCGGCTCCGGTTTGCCGTTGAGCACGGCGGTCAGCGGCAGGCACTCGGTCTTCTCGGCCGTCTCGCCCTGCGGCGGCGGACCGGCCATCCGCTCGACCGTGAAGCCGGAGACGTCGCCGTTGGTGAGCACCGCCCGGTCCAGCTCGTCCTGGCCGAGCACTCTGCCGTCGCTCGCGCCGATACCGGTCAGTCCGGGCCGGGGCTTCGGCGCCTGGGACGGTTCGCCGGTCGGGTCGGTGGCGGAGTCCGTGGCTGTGGCTGTCGCGTGGGCCTTCGCGTCGGCGCCCTTCTTCGACGTCCCGCCGTCGCTCTCTTCGCCGCCTCCGCAGGCGCCCGTGAGCCCCAGCGCGAGCGCGGCGGCCGTCGCGGCCAGGATGACGCGCCGTGACATGTCCGGCGTACCCGCGGTGCGCGTCTGCATGACGGTTCTCCCATCTCGCTGGACTCTCGCCGGACCTGCGGCTCGCCGGTCTGTCACGCACCGGCTGTCCCGGCACGCTAGCGCCGGCTCTCACCGGCACGCATGGGCCTACGGACCCAATCCGCGCCCGCGTGCCTACCCGTACGCCTTGATTCCCGGCTCACTCCGGACGTCGTACCGGTACGGGAGCCAGCCGGGGCCAGCGGGCTCGTATCCGTGCGGCCATCTCCGCGGCGAGCCGTCCCAGGCCGCCCAGTCCGGAGTCGGTGCCGACGCCGACGCCCGCTCCGTCCTCGGTCATCCGGGCGACCACGCCGAGACGGTGCAGCAGCCGCTGACGGGCGGAGGCCGTGCCCCACGTCCAGTCCTGGCGCGGGAGCCTGGCGAGATAATCGGTCCCGTCCCGGTGGTCCCGCCGTACGAGTGCGTTGCCACGGATCAGCCAGCCGGCACACGCGTCGGCGAGGTCGCCCTCGGGCTCGGTGCCCGTCGCACCACGCCAGGCCGAACGGTAGGCGGCCTCGGCCGCGTCGAGCAGCGGCGCGGGCGCGGCGGTGACGCACCAGCAGGTCGGAAAGCCGATCCGTACGTAGGCCAGTTCCATCAGTCCGCTGCCGAGGGACGCCTGCTCGAAGTCGACGAAGCGGATCCCGTCCGGAGTGTGCAGATCGTTGCCGGGACACGGGTCGCCGTGCAGCAGCGCCGGGCGGAGCGGCGGCCGGCCCAGTCGCCCGACCAGACCGTCGAGCTCGTCGCGTACGCCGGCCGGGACGGTGGCTTCGAGTGCGTGGGCGAGCGCGAGGAAGGAGTCGATGTCGGCGTCGCCCGGACCCGACCAGGGTGGCAGCGCGGCGAGTTCGTCCGCGGGCGCGGTGAGGGCGGAGGCGTGCAGCCGGGCCAGGGCCTCGGCGTAGGCGACCTCCCAGCCCTCGGCGGGCGGCCGGTGGTCCAGCAACTCCATGACCAGCAGCCGCGCGTCGTCGTCCGTACCGAGCAGCCTCGGTACGACAGGCTGCGCGGCCCTGCCCGCGAGCCTCAGCGCGGCGGCCTCGCGGGCGTATCTCCCGGCGGCCTCGGGTCCGTCGACAAGCTGCTTGACGACGGCGGGCCCGCCGCCGGGCAGTTCGACCCGCCACACGCGTGACCGCGGACTGCTGTCGAGCACGCGTGCCCGGCCCGGGGCACCCAGTGTGGCTCGCAACTCTTCGCCGAAGGGCACGTCCGTCAGGTTGTTCACTCGCTCACCCTGTTTGCTCGTCCGTCCATGTGCCCGTCTGCCTGCCCGTCTGCCTGCCCGTCTGTCTGCTCTTTTTCTTACTCTTCTGCCTGGTCATCCAATTCCGTTACGGCGGTGAGCGGCAACTGTCTTTCCGGCTCGGCGCATTCGCCCACGCGTGTCGGGATGTATTACGCGCAGGGCGTCTCGGCCAGCGGTGTCACCTCGGCGCCCGGGAAGTCGGCGACGGGCGTCTCGACGGCGTCGACGGTGTACGTCGTCGGCTCGTCGTCCGAGGCCAGCAGACGGGCCCTGGTCACCGTGCCCGCCGGGTCCGTGAGCCAGTAGGTCTCCGAATCGATGCGGTCGTCGGGATGGAGCACCGTGACTCCGGTCCCGCGCGCGAAGGCCACGGCGAGCTCGGGCTCGGTCACGGGCGCGCCGTGGACGGCGGTCGACGGCTGGACCTGGATGTCGAGGCTCATCGCCATATCGCCGCGCACGGGACGGTACGTACAGAGGACGAACGCCTCCCAGTCGCGTTCGCCGAAGTCGTCCCGTCCGGCGCAGACGTCCACCTGGCCGCGCGGCACCCGTACCACATCGGCCAGCGCCTCGGTCAGCTCGGCCGGCTCCAGCCGTCTGCTGAGCAGGAAGTTGCAGATCACGGTACGTACCCCCGGTCAACGGCTCCGGCGTTCGCGGGAGCGTGCGGATGCGGTTCCTGGACGTACACAACCTCGTCGGAAGCGCGACGCTACGCGCTGCGCGCGACTCGGTCATGGGCCCCAGGACCCAGTCCGGTCCCACTCGTCCCGGTCGCACTCGTCCCGGCCCGTACGCGGGAGCATGCCGGTCAGCGGAGCTTGGCGAGGTCCATCTCGATTCCCACCGGCGAGGAGAGGCGGCCCGTGAAGCACTCGTGCCAGGCGCGTTCGACCAGCGACAGGGCCGCCCGCTCCGGCGCCTCCAGGATGTTCGCCCTGGCCCGCTCCAGATACCGTCTGGCCTGCGCGGGCTCTCCGCGCTCCGCGTAGAGCCTGCCGAGCCAGGCGTTGTTCGAGGTCAGCTCCGGCGCCCGCTCGACCGATTCCGCGATGAGCCGGAACGTCAGGTCCCGGTCGCTCCGGTCCACGCCGTTCCACTCGTTGACCGCCGCGAGTTGCACGGCGGCCATCGGCCGGTACGAGGACTCCCGCGGAATCCTCGCCACCAGCTCGCCTCCGCGCAGCACGGCGTCCTCGTCCAGTTGGATGTGCAACGCGCTGTGCGAGAAGAGCAGAGCGGCTCGCGGATCGTCCGGGTGCTCGTCGGCGACGCGTGTGACGGTGGCGACCGCCGCGCTCTCCTCGTCGAACCATTCGAGACCGAAGACGACCTGGGCGTAGTCGAGGAGCCGGGCGGTCGAACCTTCCTCCTGAGCAAGCCGTTTGACCTCGGCGTACTCCTGGTCCCTGTGCTCCTGGGCCCTTTGCTCCTGATTCCTCTGGTCCATGGATCCGTTACCTGTTTCCCGGGTGCTTGGCGGGGATGAACGCGGTGCTGATACGGGCGATTCCGTTGACCATACGCCCGCGGATCGTGACGGTTTCGCCCTCGACCACCCGGCTGAGCTCGAATTCGCCCGGCTGGCCACCGGGCTTCTGCGTCATCGGACCGTCGCCGAGACTGTCCACGATCTTCTTCAGCGCCTGCTCACGGCCGCCCGATTTCCTGACCAGATCGTCAAAGCCGTGGTCCGCCTTGTTGAATACATGGTCGAGGACCTTCTGGGAGTTGTTGGCCCGATAGGCCTCGTCAAGCTGTTCGCGTGTCAGCGGATCGCAGATGTCCTGGTTGTGCACCAGGGCGGGAGCGGAGCCGACGAAGACGTAGTACGTGTGGATGCCCGCGACGGTGAGGTCATGGGTGGTCCGGCGCTGGGTGTAGTGGTCGACCGCCACGACGCGCATCGGCGTCCCGGTCGGTGTGCGCAGCTCGTCGCCGGGCGCGATCTCACCGGCGTCGGCCCAGCGGGCGCGGTCGCTCAGCCAGAAGGGATGGGTGTCGGTGGCGGTGATCACCGCGGGGCCCGAGGTGGTGGCGACCGTGAGCCGGGTGAAGTCCTTGTCGTCGCGGGTGGTGATGGTCCGTACGACAGGACGGGCCTGTGTCACACCGGTCACCGGGTCGGTGGCGAGAACGCGGGCGCCCACGGGGACCTGGTCGATGGCCATACGGCGGCCGTCGGCGAGGAGTACCGGTGTGCCGGGCAGGAAGCTGTGGCGGACGGGACAGGTGGCGGGCTCGTTCTCGGGCTTCCCGTCGGGTTTGTCCTTATCCTTGGCCTTCTCGGCGTCGAGTTTGCGCTTCGCGTCGGCGAGTTTGTCCTCGGCCTCACCGACCCGTTTACGGTTCTTGATCAGGCCCTTGATGCCGTCGTACAGATCGTCGCCGTGCTTCTTCAGCTTTCTGACCAGCTCGACGGCCTTCTTCCACTTCCACGGCGCCCCGTACTTCGCCGCGAGCTTGCCGACGGCGCCGCCGACAAGGCTGACCAGCACATTGATGAGCGTCTCCGTGCAGGCGCCCATGTCGCCCTTGGTGACGCAGTCGAGGGCGTCGGTGATCCCCAGCTCGTCGGCGAGGATCTTCGCCAGCTCCTTGGCGGCCTCCTTGGCCTTGTCGGAGTCGGCCTGCTCGGCGGCCTGGGCGTCCTGGAGTTCCTTGAGGGCGGCCTCGTAGTCGATCTGGGTCTGGGTCTTCTCGCCGGCGTCGTCGGCGTCGATGTCGATGTCGCCGGGATCGCCGGTGTCGCCGGGATCGATCTCGTCCGTGTCACCGGTACCTCCGGTGTCGGAGGCGGTGTCGTCGAGCGGGTCGTCGGCGCCGGGATCGTCCTGTTCATCGACGGCCTCGGCATCGCCGCCACCGCCTCCGCCGCAGTTGCTCCCGCCGGTGATCCGGCACACCTGTGTGCCAATCCCCTCGGCGATGGTCGGCCCGACGCCGGTCGTCACGAGCGCGCCGACGATCGCGGCGACGACCACCACCAGTCCGACGTACTCGATGGTCCCCTGGCCCCGCTGCGCTCTGCGCAGTCCCAGCAGACGAGTGTCCGTACGCGGCATGAGCCGCCGCACACGACGACGAAAACGACGCACTACCCCCAGTGGCGACATGAAAGCGAGATTATGTGCCCATTCCCGTACGGTCTTGGGCCCTGGGACCCAAGTCGGGACTCAAATCCCCTTCCGCGCAAGGGGTATGACCTGGGACATGACGATGGGACGACCGAACGGCGTGACGCAAAGAGGCCCGGTCCGCACAGACTTCGGTGCGGACCGGGCCCTTCGGCCATCAGTAGGTACGTATGAGGTACGTGTGACGCGTCGCGTCAGCTCGCGTCAGCTCTGCGAACCACCGTTCTCCCCACGCGGGAAGGAGACCTCCACGCGACGGTTCTTCTTGCGGCCTTCCTCGGTGCTGTTGTCGGCGATCGGGTACTGCTCGCCGTAGCCGCGGATCTCGTAGGTGATCCCGGCCGACGCCAACTCCTTGTCCAGCACGCCGTGCACGGCCTCGGCCCGCTGCTTGGAGAGCACATCGCCGTGCGCGGCCGAGCCGAGGTCGTCGGTGAAGCCGAAGACCCGGACCTTCGAGGCGCCCTGCTTCTTGACCTCATCGGCGATGGCGGCGATACGGGAGTTCGCGGCCGACGACAGCTTGGCGCTGTCCTTGCCGAAGAGGACCTCGGCCTGGAGCGCGAACTTCACGCTCTCGTTGGTGTCCTCACGGCGCTCCTCACCGCCCTCGGACTCGACCACCGAGATGATGTCCAGCACCTTGGCCGGAGCGAGCGTGGCACCACTGCGCAGCTTGAGACCGGAAGCGTTGCCGTCCACCTCTGGTGGTGGCGAGGTCGACTCCGTGCCCGGCGGCGTACTGGGAGTCTCGTCGGCACGCGCGCCGACGGCCATGGTGAACTGCACACTGGTGAAGAGCACGGCGGCGGCGACAGCCGTGACCGCCGGACGCCTGGAGCCCCTGCGTACGCGGGAGGTCGTGGCACCCATCAGGAGATCTCAATCGTGGCGGTGGGCATCAGTGGGAGCTGGATGTCGACCTGGGTCGTGGAGTCCGGAGGCGCGGGGAACTGGGCGAAGACGGCGACCTTCTCATCGGGCTTGACCGCCACGACGCCGGTGGTCGTCAGGGGGTAGCCGTCAGTGTCGCGCAGCACGTAGTAACGCTTCTTCTCCGCCTTGTCCACCAGCGTGAAGCCCGCGAACGACCTGCCGGTACGCCTCACCTGCTGCTCCTGGCCGTTCCACTCGATAGGGGCGTACTGCTGCTTGGAACTGGTGTTGGTGAGCGTGCCGGTCACGGTGAGAAAGCCGCCCTCGTCACGCTGGGCGGAGTGAAAGGCGATCTCGAGCCCGTTGCCGTTGCTCATGGTCGCCAGGACCTGGCTGGTGTCCGGTGTCTCGCCGTCGGCACCGTCGTCCTTCGGCGTCTCCGCGCTCGGTTCGGCAGACGCGGAGCTCCCGCCGTTCTCCTTGGCATCGTTCCCCCCGCCACCGCCGCAGGCCGTCAAAGAGACGGTCAGCGCCGTGGCCGCGAGGGCCACCGCCGCAGCCCTGCGCGCCTTCGCTCCGTGCCACATACTCATGAGTGCCATTCCTTTGCGTTCGCTCGCGGTCAGTCCTGGGCCAGTCGGACGGAGAATAGATCGGCCATGTCCGGGAGAAGGTCAAGATGCTCCGGATCGATGTCCCAGATCAAGCCGTCGCCGCAGTCGAGCGTGCCCGGTGACACCGGCTCCGCGTCGTCCGGGTTCTCCGGCTCGTCGCCGTCCGCCGGGGGCTGCTGCTCGTCCTCGGCGGGACTGAAGCTGCACCGGGGTTCGACGATCGCCGTGGCCCGGGCCTCGGCGTATTCGTCCTCGGTTCCCGGGAGGATGCTGTCGCCCATCGGCTCCTGGCTGACGACACGGACCGTGAAGCCCCAACGGCCGTCGGCCAGCTGGCTGCACTGACCCGGCATCACATCGGCGCCGTTCTGGTCGGCGAACCGGGTCGCGGCCTGGCAGCCGTTCCCGGTGCCGACCGGATGGCCGTTGAAGATGTCATTCAGGAATCCGGGGTCCAGCAGACCGCCCAGCAGGCCGTCACGGAACAGATCACGTGACTCCTGGGCCGCCGCCAGGGCAGCGGCGTCCGCCGCCGCCTGAGCGTCATTGCGCGTCGCACCGGCCTGACCGACCGCGAAGAACGCGAGCGCGAGAAAGAGCAGGCCCGCCACCATCGTGATGTAGATGGGAGCGGCCTGCCCTGACTCACTGGACGTACGGTGTGTCACTCGCCCCCGCCACCGACGATCTCGCCGACCTTGGTGGTCAGACCGTTGGTGATGGTCTCCGCCACGCCCGAGCCGACGAGCGCCGCGATGATCAGCGCCACCAGCACGATCACACCCACATACTCGACGGCGCCCTGACCCTTGTCGCGACGGGCCTTCATCGCCGTGACGGCCGTGTTCGCCCAGGTACCGACGTAGACCTTGGTCGCGGCGGCGGCCTTCAGCGTGATGTTCGACATGGTGTTCTCCTCCGGTGTCGGCCGGCCGTGTACCGGCCGACTCGTACGAGTCTTTGATGTCGTTCGCGCTTCCGGCTTCCTCCTGGCCGGTGTGGCTGGCGACATGAGAAAAGTACGCCGGGGAAGCACCCTCCGCCATGGGCCTCAGGGCCCAACTGCGGGCCCAATACAGGGATTGGGCCCTGTCCACAGATGCCTGCGCGGCCACTGGGACGCCTGTGCGCGTGCGCTCAGCCATGGTCGGCCGGCCTTCCCCGGGCTATCCCGTGCCAGAGGGCGATGGCCTCACCGCGGCTGCCCGCGTTCAGCTTGGCGAAGATGCGGTTGATGTGGTTCTTCACAGTCTTCTGGCTGATGAAGCAGGCGGCGGCGATCTGCTGATTGGTCATGCCCGACGCGATCAGATCCATGATCTCCACCTCCCGCTGGCTCAGTTCGGAGTACAGCCCTTCAGGGAGCCCCGCCTGCTGCCCCTGAGAAGAATGTGCCACACCAGCTTGCGAAAGCAAAGACCCTGAAGAAGATTGTTGCGGATTCAATCCTTGGTCAACTTGCCCTGCCTGGGGCTGTGTTGCCGGGAACGACGGGAACTGGTCCGGTGGCGTGGCATGTGCAGATGCAGACGGTTGAATCGGCACCGCGGGCAGATAGCCGGAGCCCGTGAACGCCGTGCCCAGGCCCTCCGGCAGCCGCACCGGCCCGCCGTCGGGGCCGGCGCCGTTCCGTACCGTCGCCAGGAGCGCGCTGGACGCCGAGTAGGTGAAGTGGGCGCGGCCCTGCTTGATGTCCCGTACCGCGTCGACCAGTTGGTCGGCCGTGAACTCGCCATGGACGAGATAGCCACCCGCGCCCAGCCTCAGCGCCTCATGGACGATCTCGCTCTCGCGGCTGTACGTCATCATCAGGACCGGTGCCAGCCGTACGAGATGCGGCAGCGCGGAGATCCCGTCGACTCCCGGCATCCGTACGTCCAGCAGGATCACATCGGGACGGTGCTGTACAGCCTGTTCGTACGCCTGGCGGCCGTCCGAGGCCTCCGCGACGACTTCGATGTCGTCACGTCCGGAGAGCAGGACGGTAAGACCCGCCCGTACCACCGGGTTGTCGTCGGCGACCACGACGCGCATCGACGGCGCGGCCGGCAACGTCGCGGGAAAGTCGGGGAGTTGTCCGGATGCCGCGGGCTGCGCGGTGGTGGGGACTCCCGCTGTGTGTTCCGAGCTGAGCGGTGTGGCGTGTGAGGACCTGTGCTGGGACACATGGGACTGCTGTGTCCAGTGCTGCCCGGATGTTCTGGAGATGTCGTCCGGCATGGCTGCGGCCTCCTCTCAAGGTGTGGGGACGGTGGATGGGATCTGTGCGGTGCGTGGGCCCTTCGGCATCAGTTCAGTTGTGGCGCCGGGGCAGGCGCCGGAGCGGGTTGATGCGTCCACTGGCCCTCATGTGTAGGTCGCAGAGCCGTGAGCGGCAGTTCCAGCCGTACCTCCGTGCCCTTCGCGGCACGGCCCTTGCCGATCCGGATCCGCGCCCCGATGGACGCCGCCCGCTCGACCATGCCGACAAGGCCGAAGTGGCCTGCCCGACGGAGGTCGTTGAGAGTCGTACCGGGCGGCAGACCGTGCCCGTCGTCGTACACGCTGATCCGCAGCAGATCGCGGACGACGCCGGCCGAGACATTCACATACGTCGGGTTCGCATGACGGTGTGCGTTCTCCATCGCCTCGCTGGCGATCGTCAGGGCATGCCGGGCGACGGCGTGCGGAATGGGCGGTACGGGCGCCTCGCCGATCTGCCCGAAGGTCGCCTGGAAGCTGTGGCGACGGGCGAAGTCCTCGGTACGGGAGCGCAGTTCGGTCAGCACGTCCACGCCACCGTCCAGTCCCGACTCCCGACGCAGATCGGAGAGCAGTTCCCGTGACTCGGCGGCGGCGCGCCGGGCCGAGCGTGCCACCAGCTCGGCCTGGTGCTTGACGGTGAGAGGATCCATCCGGTCCGCCGAGTGCGCCAGACCATCCGCCGCCAGGGCCAGACCATGGAGGGTTTTGGCGACCGAGTCATGCATCTCCCGGGCCAGCCGCGCGCGTTCCTCCTCGACGGCGCCGTGCACTGCGAGCCGGGCGCGGGCCTCGGTCAGGGCATGGCTCGCGGTGCCGAAGCCCAGCATCAGACTGCGCAGCGTACTGCCGATCGCACCCGCGATCACACAGAGGCCCGGCAGGAGAAGGGCGTTGAAGCCGGCGTCCGCCTCGCTGTTGACGGCGTACGCGGCGGCCACGATCAGCGACTGGAGTACGGCGAAGAGCGCGGCGCCGCGCCAGCCGTAGACCAGTCCGGCGAGCAGCGGCGTGCAGATGGTGACATACGCGAGCGTCGAGTCCGGGGACGCCGTCGTCAGCAGCAGTGCGCCGAAGGACATGTCCACTGCCAGCAGCAGAGGATGGCGCAGCAGAAAGGGCCCGAAGCGCTCCCAGTCGCGCAGCAGAACGTAGGAGACCATGAAGGTCACGAGCACGGCCGAGCCAACCAGCCAGGTTCCGACGCCAGGCGCGGTACGGGCCAGGGCGAAGGGCGCGGCGAGCGCGATCATGGCCAGCCGGAAGCCGAACACCTGACGGCACAGCGCCTGAAGGGCGTTGACCTGGATCGGGAGCGAGGGCACATGGCTCGGGGCCGCGATGGCCGAACGCGGCATCTCATTGGTGTTCCCGCCCGTGAGCGTGAGCGTCTTCTGACCCATGGAGATCACCTCCCTTTCGGACGAGTGCGGTCGGAGGTCCGGACGGATGTCTGGACGGGTCTGCGGACGGAAGTGCGGACGGCAACGAGGCAACGCTTCCCGGGGCCTCTCGGACTACCCGGAGAGAATGCTTCCGAAGTCGACATTGGAGCCGTAGTAGAAGCTCAGAACGATCAGGATCATGGTGGCGGGCAGCATCACCATGGTCACCACGAGCGTGCTCTTCGGTACGGCCTGAGCGGCGCTGCGCCGGGAGTTCTGGGCGTCCGCGCGACGCATGTCATTGGCGATCTGGATCAGTGTGTCGACGATGGGAGCGCCCAGCTCCTCGCCCTGCTGGAGCGCCGTGACGAACATCGACACCTGCTCCGACGCGTTGCGCTTGCGCAGCTGCTCGAAGGCCTCCCGGCGGCTGACGCCCATGTCCATCTGGCGCAGGGTGATGCTGAGTTCATCGGCCCAGGGGCCGGTGTACTTGTCCGCAACACGCTCCAGCGCCTGGCGGAAGCCGAGCCCGGCCGAGACCACAACGGCGAGCACGTCCAGGAAGTCGGGCAGTGTGCGCTCAATGTCCGACTTGCGCCTGCGGATCGCCACCCGAATGATCACATCGGGCCAGATCAGACCGTACGCCAGGGCGACAAGGGCGACGACCGTCTGTCCCCTGGCGACCAGCGCGAGTGCCGCGAGCACGCCCAGGGCTCCGTAGACGGCCCTGCGGGCGGCGAAGCGGTCGACCGTCATACCGCCCGGATTGCCCGCCATGTCCAGCCGGCGGCGCAGGGCCTCGACCCGCTTCGGGCCCATCATGCCGAGCACGCTGGGCGCCCAGCGCATACCTAGCCGGTCGATACCGGATCCCACGGCGGTCGTACGGGTAGCACCGACCTCAAGGGCCAGCGCCAGGTCTCCCGGGAGCTTGGCATCCGCGCGGTACATACGGACGCCGTGGAAGACGCCGTACACGGCGAGCCCCACGGCGAGCGCGAGCAGAAGTCCTGTCATCTCTCTCTTCTCCCGCCTCAGACCTGGACCCGGGACAGACGCCCGATCAGGAGATAGCCGACGGCGTACATGCCGAACGCGATGCCCGTGCCCAACTGGCCCAGTACCGAGCCCGTCATCTTGTCCAGCGCGCCGGGTGTGGTGGCATTGATCATCAGCAGAAAGCCGAGGCCGAGCAGCGGGACCGCGAGTGCGGTGACCTTGACCTGCGACAGCATCGTCGTGACCTCCCGGCGGGTCTCCTTGCGTTCCTCCAGGGTCTCCGTGAGGTTGCGCAGGGAGGTGACGACCTGGCCGCCGGCGCGGCTGGAGAGGACCAGGGTGGTGACCAGGACGACCAGTTCGCGGGACGGGAGGCGGTCGGCGAGTTCGCCGAGGGCGTCGTCCAGGGAGTGGCCGATGGCGAGCTGGTCGGCGACGCGGCGCAGTTCCTCGCCCGCGGGATCGTCGAGTTCCTCCGCCGCCATCGCCAGTGCCGTACGCATCGCCAGGCCGGCCTGGGTGGCGTTGGCGAGGACGCGGGTCAGTTCGGGGAGCTGGCCGATGAAGGCTTCCGTACGCTTCGTCCGCTGCCAGTTGAGGAAGGCGTTGCCGCCCCAGACGCCGATCAGCGCCGCCAGTACGCCGAAGAACGGCGCGAATATCGCGCCGATGACGAAGTACAGGGCGAGCAGGCCGGCCACCACATAGACGACGTACTCGCCCGGCGTCAGATCGAGGCCGGTGGCGGCGATCTTGCGTTCGATGCGCCTGCCCAGCTTGGTGGTGCGCAGTTGGCGGTCGATACCGACGAAGCGACGGCGCCGGCCGGCCGCGTTGCTGATCTGTCCCGTGTGGGACATGCGCTCGACGAGCGCCTCCCGCTGGGCCTTGCCCGACGAGTAGACGTGCACGCCGATGACGGCGAACACACAGGTGAGCAGTGTGACACCGATCGTCAGGAGCGGGAGATTATCCATGTCGTGCGGGGACCTTCTCGATGGGCTGGTGGGGATCTGGTTGGGGATGAGGGGTTCCGGGGGGCGCGCTCGGTGGTGTCAGGCCGCCGCTTTCCTTACGGCCAGCTCCTCCTCCGAGTCGGCGACCCCGAAGGCCGGGGGGACGGGTTCGCTCTTCAGATAGAGGCGTTCGGCGATCCTGCGGGGCAGCGGGTAGTACTCGAACTTGCCGTAGATCCTGCCGTCCGCGGCCATCGGCTGGGCGAGAAAACGGCAGACGGAGACGATCCGGTACTCCTCGCGGCCGTGCGAGTCGACAATGGCGATCTCGGTGACCCGGCGCGAGCCGTCCGCGTGCCGCGTGAGCTGCACGATGACATCGACGGCGCTGTTGATCTGGTCCTTGATCGCCACGAATGGGATCTCGACCTCCGACATGGAGGCCAGCGTCTGGAGTCGCATCAGCGCGTCCTCGGCGCTGTTGGCGTGGACGGTGGCGAGCGAGCCGTCGTGACCGGTCGACATCGCCTGGAGCATGTCGAGCGTCTCACCGCCGCGGACCTCACCGACGATGATGCGGTCCGGGCGCATACGCAGGGAGTTGCGTACGAGATCGCGGATCGTGATCTGACCCTTGCCCTCGACGTTCGCGGGCCGGCTCTCCAGCGTGATCACATGGGACTGCTGGAGCTGGAGCTCCGCGGAGTCCTCGATGGTGACGATGCGCTCGCCGCCCGGGATCAGTCCGGACAGCGAGTTGAGCAGAGTCGTCTTGCCGGTGCCGGTGGCCCCGGAGACGATCACATTGAACTTCGCCCGTACCAGCCCGGCCAGCAGGACCATCATCTGCTCGTCGAGCGAGCCGAGGCTGATCATCTCCTGGAGCGTGAAGGCCCTCGGGAAGCGCCGGATGGTGAGGATCGGTCCGGTCAGCGAGAGCGGCGGGATGATCACGTTCACACGCTCGCCGGACGGGAGGCGGGCGTCCACCATGGGATTCGCCTCGTCCACCCGGCGGTTGACGGTGGAGACGATGCGCTCGATCGTCTGCATGAGCTGCTCGTTGGAGGTGAACCGCATCGGCAGCATCTCCAGCCGGCCGCCGCGCTCGACGAAGACCTGCTCCGCGCCGTTGACCATGATCTCGCTGATCGAGGCGTCTTCGAGCAGCGGCTCCAGGATGCCGAGGCCGAGGGCCTCGTCCACCACCCGGCGGATCAGCTGGGAGCGTTCGACGGTCGAGAGGACCGGGCCCTCCCGGCTGATGATATGACTCAGGACCCGTTCCAGCCGGGCCCGGCGCTCCGCCGCGGCGAGCGCGGACATCTCCGCGAGGTCGATCTCCTCCAGGAGCTTGGCGCGGTAGACCCCGACGAGGAGACTCTCCTCGCTCTGCCCGTTCGTCGGCTCGGGGCTGTTGATGCGCGCCCGCAGGCTCATGTCCTCAACTCCCAGGTTCTGCTGATGTGCTCTGATGTGCTGGTTCGGTGCTGTCGTACGTACGGCCGGTCAGTCGAGGGGCATCGTGGTGCTCCTCTGCGCCTCACCGAAATCGAAGACCGGCAGGATCGCCGGAATCTGTACGCGCGCGGTGGCCGTGATCTCGTCGCCCGCCGAGGTCACGGGGTCGATGTCGATGTCCAGCCAGTCGCTCACGGCGGCCTTGCCGGCCGTGTCCGGGGTCATCGCCGCCTCGTTGTACGACGCGGCGCGTGCGGCGGCCCTCGATGCCGTGCCCGCCTGTTGTACGGCGTACGCGGCGATCCCGAGCTGAATGGCCGCGAGAGCCACGAAGATCAGCAGGACGATCACACCGACGTACTCGATCGCCGCCTGGCCACGTTCAGCCTGACCGCGCTCGGCCCGGCCACGCTCGGCCCAGCTCCGTTCCGCCATACCCCGCTCGCCTTCGCCGCGCGATATGCGCTTCCCTATGGTCCGCATGGTCAGCTCTCCTTCACAGCGGACGCGTGGGCGGGAACCTCGATCGGGATATTGACGCCCGGGAAGAACAGCGGCAGTTCGACGGTGAGGTCGACCTTCACCAGACCGTCGTTCTCGGCCTGGCAGCTGACGTCCGCGAGGTTCCAGGCCCCCGGCAGATCCTCCTCCGCGGCCTCGGTGCACGCCGCGACCCTGGTGCCCGGCACCGCCACCGTCGCGGCGCGCACCGCCTCGTCCGCCGCGTTTCCCGCGAGCGAGAACGTATAGCCCACCAGCGCCGCCTCCCAGAGCAGCACCACCGTGGCCAGGATGATCGGGACCATCCCGGTGAACTCGATCGCGGCCTGCCCTCGGTCGCCGTACGCCCGGCCGCTCGGCCCGTCGTCGTTCGACCCGGCGCACAGCCCACCGCCGTACGCCCAGTCACCCGGACGTGCGTCCGGGCCCTCTCCGTACCGTCTGGCTGCTCTTCCTATGACGTTCATGGTTCAACGTGCCCCCTCCGGCTCATCAGCCCGTCAGCCCGTCAGTCCTGCGGCTTCGATCGTCCGCGAAGAACGCCGACCGAGCCGCGGTCTCCCTTGAACTTGCCCTGTTTCTCGCCGCCTTCGGGCACCTTCACCAGACCCAGTTCGCCCGCGAGACTCCACATCGCCTGCTTGACCGTGGACTTGGACTCCAGGTCCTGCATCCGGCCCGCGTCGACCGCCGACTGCAACTCCTTGAAATTGGCCGGGATCACCACCCTGGAGACCCGCGTGCTGGTGATGCGCTCGATCAGCGGCGGCTGGATCTCGGTGTTCCTGGTGTGGCGGTTGACGACCGTCACGGTCTCCTCCGCCTTGCGGATCTGGAGCCGGTCCCACAGCCGCACCATGCGCTTGGCCGCGCGGACCGAGACCACATCGGGCGTGGTGACCAGCAGCGTGGTGTCGGCCATCTCGATCGCCGCCGCGTTCGCGCTGTTCATATGCGTACCGCAGTCGACGACGACGACCTCGTACCGGTTGCGCAGCGCGCTGACGATCTGCCGTACGGAGCGCTCGCTGATCTCCTCGCCGCGCTCGCCCTCGCCCGGCGCCAGCAGCAGACCGATACCGCTCGGATGGACGAAGACCGCGTCCTGGAGCACACGGGGAGATATGTCCTGGATGGTGGCGAGGTCCACGATCGACCGGCGGAACTGCACATCGAGGTACGAGGCGACATCGCCGGCCTGGAGATCCAGATCGGCGAGCGCGGTGTTCATGCCCGACGCCCTGGCCGCCAGGGCGAGCTGGACCGCTATCAGCGTCGTGCCCACGCCGCCCTTCGAGCCGCTGACCGTGATCACCGTGCCGCCGGGACCGGTGAACACGTCGCCGCCCTGGCCGAGATGGCGCCGTACGCCCACCGACCAGCCGGCCGCCGCCTGGACGCGCTGGGCCAACTCCTCGTACGAGAGCGGCAGCCCGACCAGCCCTCGGGCGCCGGCGTCCATCGCGGCCGAGAACAGACCGGGACTGGCGTCCGTGGTGACCAGGATGACGCCGATCGCCGGGAAACGGAGCGACACTTCCCGGATCAGTTCCAGCGCCGGTACGGGACCGATCCGTTCATGGACCAGTACGACCTCGGGCAGTTCGTCGATCGACTCGGCCGCCAGCCGGCCCAGGGTGTCGATCAGCGAGGTCGAGTCACCGACCGGCGCGGCCGGCTCCGCTTCGGGGAGCTGGCTGAGCAGGGTGGTGATGGACCGTGCGGCGTCGGCGTCGCCGACGACCGGGAGGATTCTGGTCGTCATTCGTCCCTCACTTGTCCCCTTCGAGGGTGTAGGTGCTCTCCCCGGGGCGCAGCGTGGTCGGGCTGCCGTCGGCGAGGAGCGCGAGCCGTACGTGCTGGGCGAAGGACTCGGCGTACGCGACGCGCTGGGCGTCCTTGGTCTTCAGCGCGAAGGTGATCGGCACGGCCTGCTTGACCGCGCTGCGGTTCCTGTCGTTCTGGTCCGGTTCCAGCGCGGTGAGCCGGCCGACGTCGATGACCTTCGCGTTGGGGACGATGATCCGCGACTGGGCCAGCGCGCCATCGTTGTCACCGGAGAAGGTGGCGAAGATATTGACCAGGTCGCCGGGCGTGATCTTGCCGGCGACACCGGTCGCCGCGTCGATCATGATGGCGATCTCCTGCTCGTCGTTGGCGAGCGCGGGCCGCTTGACGATCATGTCGTCCTGGAGCAGCGAGCCCTTCTTGAGCTGGGTGACGGCGATCTTCCCGCTGACGACGGCCAGATCGGTCACCGCGTTGTCGGAGAGCCACCGCTTGGGCATCGAGATCTTCTCGAACTGGTTCACCTGGAGCGGGGTGTACGGTGCCACGTCCTCTTTCAGCCGGTACGCGGCCACCTCGGGCCCGACCTTCGAATTCACGTCGCTGATCACCGAGAGGACACCGGCGAAGGCGGCGAAGGCGCAGAGCACCGAGAGAAGAAGAAGTATGACGCCGCGGCGTTGCCGTGAATTCATGAGCGGGACAACCTCGTTCGGAGACGTGTGAGTGAGAGTCGGCGGGTAGGGGCCAGGGGCCCTGGGCGAGAGCCTGTGACTGACGACTTGTGGACCACGGCCTGTGCTGTACGTGTGTACGCGTACCTGGTGTACGCGTACGTGCCGTACTTGACGGGCAGGCCGCGTGTGACGGCCCGCGCGTGATGACCGGGGCCGGTGCCTGAGGAGCCGCCGCCGGCCCGTAGGAAACGACCGGCCGGCACTCGCGGATTCACGATCCGTGCTGGATAGGCACTCCCTGGTTCGGTACACCGGACGTGCGGCCCTGGTTCTCCGGCGGGTTGAGCGGAGCCGAGCAGAATCCGCAGCGGTCACCTATCAGTTCGATACCGCACCACGAACACACCTCCCGCCGCACGGAGGAAACCAGCTGATAGAGAACGGAGATATCCGGAAGGAACGCGGCGAACTCGATCATTTTGGCCGTTCCCCACCAGCGCGGCGAATCGGCCGGGAGCGTGCTCTCCTGAATTCCCTGGACCTGCCAGGCGGGTGCCAGCGTCGCGGTCACCCAGTCCGACTGCAATTGCCCCTTTCCGACCATCAGTTGCGTACCGAAGTCCGGACCGGTGAGTTCACCGCTTCCGATCTTGATCAACTGAGGTGCCGGATTGGCGAGGACACCGAACTGGGAGCCAGGCACCCATGACTTGGCATGGGACTTGAGACTCACCGGCACCCGGTCCAGCCTGGCGACGGAGTTGAGCAGCGCTCCGGAGTAGATGTAGTGCGACAGCAGCCGGGCGGCGGAGGCGACGATCCCGGCGTTGAAGTCGCATATGGACAACTGCCGGAGCTGGCGCACCAGTACGGCCACACCGAGCGGCGGCAGATCGAGCTTGATCAGCGCGATCCGGTCGCTCTCCAGGATGGACCGGACCGTGTGCAGACGCCGTTCATGGGCTGCCGGGAGGGTGGCCGGGTAGAGGCCGATGACATAGCCGTGCTGCTCCACGAGCACCTGCATGTCGGCGAGCGCGGCGTCCAGGGGCTGGGCGTCGGGCGACTGTAGCAGCGCCGCGGTGGGCGTCTGATGGTCCGTCGGTGGTAGCACCAGGTCGGGACTGGTGACTGCGATCGCGGTCGGCACGCTGGTTCCCCGTTCGGCTCCGGCCGTCGGAGTCCCGGCGACCGCAGATCTCTCCTGCTCGTGCTTCTGCCCCAGCACTTTATCCACGTCGTACGGCACAGAGAACACCTATCAGATACCGGTGACGAGGTTCCCGGGCGGCAAGCACCGGCAAACTCGGGCGAAGCAGTCACCTGTTCACTCAGGTTTCAAGGTTTATTCCATTCGGTCGAATTCCGCATCCAATCCCGCCACTTTGGGCCCGGGTTGGGCCCAGGGACCCACGCCTGCGCTCGGCCCGCACTCGTACGCTCCCATTCCGATTACGCGTGCGAAAGGCGTGCGGCCACCGAGGGGGACGGGACGGGGACGTCGGATGAGACGGGACGCGGAGCGGGACCGCCCGTACCGGGACCAGCAAGGTCGCCTGCACCGGGACCGGAGCCGGGGCCTGGGCATGGGCATGAGCCTGATCGGCAGCCGGACGCAGGGCCGCAAGCACGATCGCGGCGCCACGGCCACCGAGTACGTGGGAGTGATCGTCGTCGTGGCAGCCATCGCCGGTGCGATGGTCGGCACCGGTGTCGACGAGACCATCGCCGCCGAGCTGCGCTGTCTGGTGTCCTTCAGCGGCCCGTGCGGCACGGGCGGTGACGGTACGGACGACGAGGCCCAGCCCAAGACCGACGCCGACTACGAGCCGCCGCTCTGCCAGATCTCCTCCGTCAGCGACAAGGCCGGCGCCAAGGCCAAGGTCCTCTTCATCGAGTGGGGCGAGGAGTACGGCTTCCAGCAGACGACCTTCCAGGCCAACACCGACGTGAACAAGGACGGCAAGGTCGACGCCAACGACCAGCAGGTGATGATGACCTTCACCGACGCCGCCTCCGTCGCCGCCAAGAAGGACTGGAAACCGGGCGCGAAAATAGGCAAGTTCGGCACCGACAAGGTGGAACTCGGCGCCGGGATCAAGGTGACCAACGGTGACACCTGGGTCTTCGACAGCGAGGAGCAGGCCGCGGCCTTCCGCGACGACATCGAGTCCCTGAAGACCTACGAGCTGGCCAACCGGAACGCCAACTCCCGTGGCGGCGGCCTCGGCAACAGCATTCTCTATCTCTTCGGCAAGGGCCCGATGGCCGAGGAGGAGAAGCTGCGCGACCGTATCGAGGACAAGCTCGGCAACCGCCACATCAGTTACGGCAAGGTCGGCCTGGAGGCCAGCGCGGCCGGCGGGCTCAAGCTCTCGCCGGGCGACGAGAAAAAGCTCAGCGCCACCCTGGGCGGCAACTTCAAGTTCTCGCCCGAAGTGACCTGGACGGACAACGACTTCAAGGGCACCAAGGCGTACACGTACAGCGCGGCCATCGAGTACGGCGGCAAGATCGGATACGAGGCCGGACCGCTGAGCGGCGAGTCCTCCGGCTCCACCACGCAGACCGGCACGATCACCGTCACCCATGACAAGAAGACCGGCGAGCTGCTGCGGATCGACATGACCCGCACGGTCGAGAAGGATGCCACCAAGGACGGCGCGAAGCTGGGCGGCGACAACGGCAAGAGCGGCGACGACAAGCGCGGCGGCAGCGGCGGCGCGAAGGGCAGCGACCAGACCACCGGTATCGAGGTCGTCACCAACTCCCTGGTGATCCCGCCGGGCAGCGACGGCGACGAGCAGCGCCGGATCGCCCAGGAGTGGCTGGACGGCCATGGCGACAACGCCGCGCCGTTCACGTACATGTTCGACGACCATGCTCCGACGAAGCGCCCGGGCGCCGACGATCCGTTCGGGCAACTGCTCTTCGACGAAGGGCTCTCCAGCCGGACGAAGTACACCGGCCAGACGGACGCGGCCGAGTACGGCTTCGAGCTGAACCTCGGGCTCAGCCTCGGCTTCTCGGTCTCGACCGAGAAGAAGGAGGAGACGCTCGACCAGGCGCAGTTCCTCGGAGCGCCTCATGGGGACAGCCGCAGCTATCTCCCGTACAGCTACTGTGCGAACTGACCGGCCGGCGAAGGAGCACGCACGTGATGACCAGCGAGACAAGCCAGAAGAGGGCCGGGTCGGCCCGGCGGCGGGCCAGGACCATGGCGGCCACCGCCGTCTCCGCGGCCGTCCTGCTGACGGTGACGGCCGGATGCGGTACGGACACGGGGCCCGGCGCCGTTCCCGAGGGCTGGGACACGCTGACGTCGTCGGCGGTCACGGTCGCGTATCCGCCCGCCTTCAGTGCGCAGAGCGACGCCGAGCGGAGCAAGTACAACGCGGCGGCGGCCACCTTCACCGAGGGCGGCAAGTCCGTCGGAATGATCACCGTCCAGCTCGACTTCACCAACGCCGACTCGGTGGAGGAGGCGGCGATCGGCGCGGAGGCGGGCATTGCCCTCGGCTCGAAACTCGGCAGGCAGCAGAAGATCGTGGTCGCGGGCCCGGACGGCGAGGAGGAGGCCCGGCGCGTCAACTTCGAGTTTACGGAGAAGGGCACCCGGTACCAGGGCGTGATCGTCGCGGGCCTCGACTCCGCCGAGAAGTCCTACGCGGTACGGATCGACGCGGCCCGCGGCACGCTCGACGACGGCGATCTGAACAAGATCATCGAGTCCATTACGGTCAAGTAGGGTGCGTTGATGGGGATTACGGGCGGTGACTACGTCTTTTTCCTGGGCATGATTCTGCTGTTCGGCTGGCTGACGGCACACTACGCGCGTCGGCTGGCGGCCGTGGCGCGCGCGCTGCGGGCGGGCGGCCGGGCGCCCGGTGTCTGCGTACGGATCGAGAGCGAGCCGTACAACCGGTCCGACGCGCGGCGGTATGTCTTCTCCTTCCGCACCTCCGAGGACGGGCGCACGGTCGAGTTCGAGGATCTGGCGAGCGGCGCGGTGAAGGTCGGCGGCGAGGTCACGGTGGCGTACGACCCGGCAGATCCGGAGCGCACCGCGACGGTCGCGGGACGCGGGAGCTGGTCGCCGATGGCGCAGTACGGACTGCTGGTGGCGGGCTGCGGGCTGGCGGCGGTGGGGTTCACGGCGGTGTTGGTGCTGACGGCGCTCTGAAGCGGTCCGGCCTCCCGCACGGCGGTGCGGCGGCTCTCCCGGCACATGTCCCCTGCGCGGAAGTCCCCAGCACGGCAAGGCGATTCGAGGCACGGAGTTTTGATGCACGGCGATCTGTTCGGAGACGAGGGGCGATGACGCGGTACGACTACCCGGGGGCACGCGCCCAGCGGGACGAGGGCCCGGGAGCGCCGGTCTTCGCGCTCGTACGCGCCTGGGCGGCCGGCATCGTCGTCCTGGTCGCGACGGAGTACCTCCAGGCCACGGTGGTCTACGACCATCTCGCCTCCGAGGAGAATCTGGAGACGTTCCTCGGCCGCCTGATGCTGATCCACCTCCCGAACGCGGCATGCATAGCCCTGGCCTCCTGGGCGGCAGGACGCATCCACCGCGACCCCTTCCGCGACGCCTCTTTCCAGCACGCCCTGGCGACCTTCACCGTCCCGGTGGCCGCCCAGGCCCTGAACATGTCGCTCCAGTGGCAGGACCTGACCGCGGAGGGCCTGCTGATGTCCAACGCGGTGCTGGTACTGGGCTGTGTGACGGGCTACGCGGCGGACCGGCTTCAGGAGGACTGAGCTGCCCGCACGGCGCACGGGCCGACCGAGTGCTCAGCGTGAAGCGCCGTCAGGCCAGATGACGGTTACAGGTACGCCAACGCGGCGCGCGTACGCGACGACGTCA
Organism: Streptomyces sp. MnatMP-M17; assembly: GCF_900091995.1. Classification (GTDB taxonomy): domain Bacteria; phylum Actinomycetota; class Actinomycetes; order Streptomycetales; family Streptomycetaceae; genus Streptomyces. The sequence goes on along the minus strand of NZ_FMDK01000403.1, from coordinate 1,431 downwards.
GCCGTGCCTCCGTAGCCTCGGGCCGGTTTGCCGTCCCATACCGCGAGGAGATGGTCGGAGAGTCCGACGAGAATCTCGCTGCCCGCTTGATGGGCCTCCGAAGTCGACTGTGTGAGCCCGGTGTGATGAACATCAGCGGCTTTGCTCAGGAGTTGGTCGTAGTCCGCGTGGTGCCATTCGGGCAAGCTTTCGCGGTATTCGCTGGCAGGGATGACGACTTCGACCCGGGCTCCTGCGTCGAGTGCGATCTGGGCCCACCATGCGTCGGGGCCGTCAGCGATGCAACTGATAGCGGTGAATTCTGCTGCTCCGTAAGCTTTCGCATGCTGGACGAGGCCGGCCCGGACTTCGGCAGCCACATCCGATGGCAGGCCGCGGTGGCCAGTGATCCCGATACGCATCGGTCCTGTCCTTCCACCAGGCCACCGGACTATCCCCGTGACCGGGGACGCGGAAGTTGTGTCCTGCCTGTACACACGGCCCGCCCTCACGGCCAAGCGGGGCGGCTCGGCCGTACCGCCAGAGCCGACCGGGGGTACATTGCGAGTGTCAGCACGCAATGGGAGTCAGTATGCCCGAGACCACCGACAAACACATCGGCGCCCGTATCCGCGAATTCCGTGCCATCCGTGACTACTCTCTCGCTGAGCTGGGCCGCCGTGCCCACGTATCCACCAGCCAACTCTCCCGGGTAGAGACGGGAGAGCAGCCGGCCAGCCCATCTGTTCTCACTTCCGTCGCCCGCGCACTGGGCGTCACGCTCTCCGTTCTGCACGGCCAGCCGTACATTCACATGCTCCAGAAGGACCGGCTCGATCGGCTGCTCGCACCGATCAGCAGCGCCCTGGACGCATGGGACATCCCGCCGGAAGACGACTTGCCCCTAAGGCCGCTGGATGACATCGCAACGGATACGGCTGCGGTCGCCAAGCAGCGTGCGCAGGGCGAGTTCGGCGCGGTGGCCGAAGCCCTGCCCGAGCTGATCACCGACACCGCGCTTGCCGTACAGGCCCACACCCTGGCCGGCCGTGGCCGCGAGCGGGCACACAATCTGCAGGCAGAGGTCGCGCGTACCACGGCCATCGTGGCCTACCGGCTCGGCTACATGGATCTCGCCCGGCTCGCCCTGGCTCGGATGGCTGTAGCCGCGCCCGAGTCCGGAGATCCCCGCCAGGTCGCCGTCGAGCGGTACGAGCGCGCCGTCATCACACACGCCGAGGCCTCTCGTCCCGACCGAGGCGTGGCCCTCATGCGGCAGGCCCTGCGCGACCTGGACGACGACGGCGATCCCGCGACCACGGCAGTACGGGGAACCCTGTTGCTACGGGCGTCGGCCCTGTCCGCAGTACAGAAAGACCACACCGCCGCCGGGGATTGGCTCGGACAGGCGACCGAGCTCGCGGATGCCGGAGCCGCGGCGGACGCCGCCAC